>NZ_JBFPKM010000020.1:0-141410 GCF_040948755.1 Paraburkholderia sp. BR13444
AATCACCAGACGGCTCTTCAGGTCTTTGTTCTCTGTCATCAGTGTCAGTGTGCAGGTGTCCACGTGGACACCTAGCTTCTGACCTTCTGCCCCTCGATGGAAGGGCGTCTTTTATTGACCGCTTACGGTACAGCACCCGGGCGTTGGCGAACTCCGGTTGTTGCGTCCCGCGCTGAGCGGGACAGGCAAGCGGCCCGTCGCATTCGTACAGCCGCCGCATACACCCGAGGGTCTCGGGCTCAGCTACATCGGCCTGTCGCTCGACCAAATGCTTTACGTCAAAGCACCGAAGACAGCGGACTCGCTCTGGTCGGTTGAACAGATTCTGCGGGCGGGAAGCTGCGGGGCGCTCGTTTTTTGGACCCAGTATGCTCAAGCGTCATCGTTGCGGCGTCTGCATCTGGCTGCGCAGTCGTCCGAGACACTTTTTATTATGGTGCGACCGCTCGCCGCTGCGCAGGACGCATCCCCAGCGTTGTTGCGGCTGGCGCTCAAACCATCGGCTGACGGATTGACGGTCGACATCGTCAAACGGCGGGGCCCCTCGTGCGCCGAGCCCCTGGCGATTGCCCTTCAGCCTACTCCCGTCCTGCTGTCGCGGCATGTGCGTCTTTCCCGCCAGTCTACGGTTCAGGTTGCCATTGAGCGTCGCCAAAGCGAGGCGGGGCGCGAGTTCACGACGGTAGTACCAAACTTGAACATCGTCCTGTAGAGCGGCCACGCCGGAAGTGCTTATCATGGCCACATCGAACGGAGGCATTCATGTGCTACTCGGCTCAGGTCGTCGCAGATTACCGGAAGTTTGTGCGCACCTTTGGCGCCGTGATGGATATCCACGAGTTCGCGCGCCTGTTCTTTGAGCGCACGGAGGGCGTCAGCAAGGCGAAAATACCAAAGGCTATGGAAGATGCCTTCGCCGAACCGCAGGATGAGGCAGAGCGCGAAATCCATGCTCTTATTGTCCGGTTCACCTCGGTGCAGGCGACAAAGCTCGAGCAGGAGCTGTTCAAACAGCGCAAGCGGTTGGCCGACGCCGAACGCACGTTGCAGACGAAGGTAACCAAAGCCGCAACGGAAAGTCAGCGAATCGCCACCGACAAAATCGCTTGGGCGAAGGGCAAACTCGAAGACCTGCAGCGAACCGAGCCACAAGCGCGCGACTCGCGCATCTTTCCTGGCAACTATGCTCCGGTGATGGTGATGGAAAACGGACAACGGGTAGTCAAACCGATGCCTTACCAGTGCCGCATCGCTGGAAAGCCCGCGTCTTACGATGTCAAATATCCGGGCACGTACAACGCGCGCCGGGATAGTCTCGAAGGTTTTTGGGCACCATGCTTTGGGCGCACGCATGCTGTCCTTCTCGTCGAAGTTTTCTACGAGAATGTGAGCAAGGCAAAGTTCGAGAACACGTTACTTGAAACTCACGAGCGTGATGAGAATGTCGTTCTCGAATTCCGTCCGAGCAACGGCGAGCTGATGCACGTGGCCTGTCTGTGGTCACGATGGAGCGCGCCGGGGGAACCGGACCTGCTTTCATTCGCCGCTATCACAGACGAACCTCCTCCAGAAGTCGCCGCAGCTGGTCATGACCGGTGCATCATTCCTATAAAGCCTGACAATATCGACACGTGGCTTAACCCGGATGCGTCCGACTTGGCCGCGATTTACGCCATACTTGATGACAGGGAGCGGCCGTATTACGAACATCGGTTGGCAGCTTGAGCCATCGAGAAAACAGCGTACAAACCGAGAGCTCGATTCACTTTACGCGCAATGTACCGCGCTCGCCAGAACTTGTGCGACGAGACTCACACGCCCGGCCGATAGATGTTCCCGTACCTGCCACTTGTTTCTCGGGTTTACTCTCCCACAGGCCGAACGACCGGGGAGTAAATTTCGGCACGGAACCGGAATTTCTTGAGCTAGCTACGGCAGGCAACCACGCTGCCATCCTTCGCTGCAGTCAGGAAACTGGACGTCACTGGCCGAGTGGTGATGTTGAGCTATCGAACCACCGGCCCCAAAATCCGATGAACACTGGAGGGACGGGACTCACCGCATGGACGTCTGACCAATTCCTTTCGAATACGAAAACGGCAAGCAAATCACCCGCGCCTCCTCTTCACTGATGTACTCTGAAGCGAATTTGAGCAACTTGATTTCATCAGTCACTTGCGAAAACGCGCCAAATTCCGCTCGAATCTCTTTAAGCACGCTATCCGGAATTTTTCGAACGATATCGAACGCCACTCGATAAGGATGAGCAACTCCTGCATGCGTCGGGCTGATAGCCGGTTCGCGACCCGTGTATGAGGTTATGAATCTTGCATACAAATCTTCAGCAAACTTTACGGCTACGCCTTCGTCCATTGAACTGACCGAGGTGGTCTCGATGTTGACTACAGGATTTAGAAGGTGGACAGACTCGTGACACAATTCGTAGAAAACTTGCTCCCAGGTCGTTACGTCAGCACCAATCCCCACACCGAAGGTCGTGTGGTCGCCACCTGCGGTGCCGATTTGAGACGCCTTTCCGTCTTTCCTGAACTGTGGTGTAGGGAAGATTTGCACGTTGCTGTTCCCGTATTTTTCCTCGACGAGTTCAAGAGTTAGCAAGAAAACCAGCTCTAGCATGCGAGTATTTTCACGACGTTCTTCTCGCGGGCATTCGCTTACATGTTCTCCATTTCTCGATAACTCCTCCGCGAATTGCTCTTTGGTAGGCACCGAGTTATTGGTCGTTTTAATCATCTCTATGACTGCATCGATGAATTTTGAATTTTTCATTTATGGTTTGACGAAAGTAGTCTTGAAAACTGGTTGAACTTGCTGCGTCTATAGTGGAGCGAGTGACTCATCGAGATTGCGCGCGCTACGCTACTGACCCCTCAGTTCGCCGGATTGAGAGTGTGGATGGGGCACAAAAGCGATTGTAAAAGTGCTCGATGACTCTGCGACTGCGGATTTACATAGTCATGCGCTTGCGAAGAGCATGTGTTTGCCATGTCTCGAAATCCAATGCTTTAACGCAGTCTGAAATCGCTCTCGACCAGTGCTGGTGGCCCGATGCCTATGCATGACATCGGGCAGATATCAGCTAGTTGGCTTCTAGGACGCCCGCGACAGAGGTCAAGGCTCGTCTGTTAGCTTCACGCAGGCCACGCTCGAATTCCTCGTCCCTCTAGCTCCTTGCCCGTTTTCTTCGGAGCAGTGTTTGGAACGCCTATGACTAGAAGGTCTTCCGCGCGAGTGACTGCAACGTAGCCGATACGCCCCTCTTCGGTGTGCATGCCTGCAAGGAGTTTCGTGAGGTCTGCCGTCCGGGCAACGAACAGAACTGCGGCGATGCCTTCCCCTTTAGCTTGATGAACTGTGTCCACCCGGATAGCGGCTTCATCGCCTTGCGCAAGGTCTGTTTTCCACAGTGGCTCGTCACCCAGCTTCGCGACGGTCAGATTGCTCGTCCAGGTTGGCGACCGCTTATAGCAGGTCCGGGCCTCCATCTCGTCCAACAGAAGCGCAAGGCGCTTCTTCAACTGTGGGTGCCACTTACCCTTGCCGGGCATTTGCGTATCAGGCAATCCGTTTGCAGCGCTACGTACGAAGCCCCAGAGCACCCGACGAAGAACTTTCACATCTCCTGTCGCTGACGTGTCAAGGATGTCACGATACAAAGTGTTTTCAGGCGAAGCCAGTAACTTCACCAGCCCAGCGGTCGCATTTTCAAATGAAGCCGCGATATCCCCATGCCGGTCCCGGGCCAGGGCGGACAGCGCAAAGCGTTCCGTGGCGCCTTGCCCCACGGCGTGTCCACCTCCTTTGAGCCTATCAACCGTCGACGCGCTCCGGCACAAGACTGCCGCCTCCGCGGCCGTGTATTTGTTGGCCTCAAGAATCGCCTTGAACGTTGTTACGAGCGCATCGACGTTGTCTTCGTCGTATTGAAGGTAAAAGACGCCGTGCGTGCGGTCACAAGCGGTGCGGTATGGCGTCGATTTGGTGACGGCAAAAGAGTTGGATGCATCGACTATAGTCGCGACTGAGCGTCTGTTCTCCGACAAGGGAAAGCAAGTAACACCTGCCGTCTTCGCATAGTCGCGAAGAAAACTTCCATCGGCTCCAGCGAAATCGTAGATGCCCTGATTCGGGTCCCCAACAAGGCTCACAATTGAACCTGCCTCTGAAAGCAACGATATAAGCAGCCCATGCAGAGGACCTATATCCTGCGCTTCATCAACAAGCAAGTGCGGGAAGCGTGTGGCCAAAGCCTTCAGAATTCGAGGCTCCTCGACTAGCGTCAGCAGTGACCAGTAGCGTGCGAGCTCATAGGTGTAGGCTCCCATCTTGCCTACCTTCCTGATTGCAGCCTGTGCCACTCCGCTGTCGACCACAATAGCGGCTCTTCCAGGTGGCTGGACGGCAAATTCGAATTGCCCTAATGACGGCAAGAATTTGATGCGTAGCTCACTGATGTCGTGGGGATAGGTGCCATCGGAGATTTTCGCGCCTCGAAGAAACGGCTCGTTGCCTGTGACAAGAAACGGCGCTCGCGACGCTTCCATCACACGCCCCCCGTGGGGACGCAGGATGTAGCTCGCAAGAAACGCATCAGCGGTTTCAATCAGAACCCGGTCCGCAAAAGGAGGGAGACCGGCGCTCAGCTCGCGGTATCGGCCTCGAAACGTCTCGACGGCAATGTTCGAATATGAGAACAGGGCTATGTAGCCGCGGGCATCCTGCAGCCTGGTCCGAATTTTCAGGAGGCGACGAACCGCGGTCGCCGTCTTTCCACTGCCGGGACACGCGATGACGCAATGGGGTGACAGGTCCGCATTGATAATGTCGGACTGCTCTTTCGTTGGTTGGAATTCCATCTCATTCCGCCACGACGAACTCGAGCGCTTTCACAATGTACCCCGGAACGACAATGTCGCAACCGTCTGAGATGACGGCGTGGGCGAGCGACTGAGCAAAGGCGCCCTTCTGGACTTTCGTCTTTCCTTCGCCACGCTCGAACATTCCCTTGAACAAAGCTTTCGCCCGCTCCTTTTCATCGGCGGCAAGAACTTCGGCCTCAAGCTCCTTTGAGATTACTGGATGGAGTTCCGCGAGGGCCTTGAGCATTGTGGACCGGCTGGTCGCATCAAACGCGATGTCATATTCCAACGTCTTCTGCGCGAAGAACGGTTTCACGAACTCGTCTTCCAGTGCTGCAATACCCTCGGCCGCGCCAGACTTCTTGACCACATCCTCAGGCTGCGGATAGCAATTTGTCGGGTCGCTATCAGTCAGAACGACCACCGGGATTTCCAGCTTGCCCTTGCCGAAAAGCGGAAGAAACGCATCAAAGTTGAGACCCTCCGTGCTGATAACACTCACGGCGTGCTTCTTCAGATTCACTTTGTGCTTCGTCGCGAACGCTTCGAACAAGAACAGCTCGGCCGCCCCCTCAACGAACACAATCCGGCGTGCAAAGAAGATTTCGGCGCGGGTGACGTTCAGATAGCGCTGCAGCTTCTCCTTCTTGGTTTTGTCGAACGCAACTTCCCGGGGAAAGAAGGCTGCCGGCCCGTTGGCAGTGTGATAAACACAGCCGATAGCGTCGATGTCGGCCAAGCTCGCAAAGTTGGGTGAATGGCTAGTGACGAAGACCTGGACCGGCTTCTCGCCAGCCGCTGGCGTCTGCACTGAACTCAGATAGTCCAGAAGCACTGCCTGCAACTGTGGATGAAGGTGCGCCTCCGGTTCTTCGACAATCAGAGCGCAGTACGCAGCCTCCTTGCTCAGGGAGAGCTCTGAGAGAACAACCGCCATGTAGATAAGGTTGTTGAACCCCAAGCCATTCTGCTCTACGTCAAAGCTCTCGACCGCGAGCGAAAGTCTTGCCGCCACACGCTGGAAATCACCGGGACTCAGGTTCAACGCGAGTTTTTGCCGAAGCACCTCGCCGAGCATCTCGCCGTGCCGCTTCGTTATTGCGCTCGCGGTGTCAGCAATCGGCTTGGTTTTCTGCAAATCTTTATCGAGCGTATCAAGCGCGTCGACGACCTCCTTCTGCGTCACGGGGTCGGATAGTCGACGCACCAACCTTGCCAGCTGGCTCGTGCGACTCGGCCTCAGCCCTTGCGCCGGGTCTCGCAGCGGCTGCAGGTAGACGGCACGAAGGTCTTCAAGCATTTCTGTGGTCACCGAGTTTTCCTCGTGAGCGCCACACCAACGTTTTATACGCAGCCGCCCTCCCATGTCCGCTGACGAGCAGCGGACACTGAGATGGGCTTCATACTCAGGGCCCGCGGCACCCTTGAACGGTCGCAGAGCAGTGAGAAAATCAGCTTCATCGTCGACGCTGAGCCCGCGGAAGACATACTCAAACGACGCTTCAGTTGCACGGGCTCCGGTCTTGTCAACGTGCAGGTCGTCCACTGTTAGCCGAAGCGCCCCGTCTTCGCCTGTCGACAGCAACACGCGTAGGGCATCAATGATGGCTGTTTTGCCCGCATTGTTCGGTCCCACCAGAACATTCAGACCTTCCTTAAATCGCACCTCGAGATGCTCGAGGCGCCTGAACCCTTTAATAATAATTTTGAACAGGTACAAGTTAAAGCTCCGTCGCAACGAAAATAGCTGCAATGATATGCAATTCACATATTCTTGAATGCATCGAGTTAAAAATTGGTGTGTACTAAAGTACTATGCAGTGAATGCCGATAATCCAAGGATAAGGTCACGCGAAGTGCCCAAGCATACACTGGATAAGACGAACTTCACCATGCAACTTGGTCGCAAAGGCAGCACGCTTCTACATAACCTTCGAAATCTCTTCGGTGGAAATAACGTCAACGCGGACGACATAGTCCCCACCAGCGAGTTGACGGAGCAGTATCTGGCTACCGCATTTGTCGTTTGGAGATTTGCGCACGAAGTCACCACCTCGACTTCGCACGGCAATGCCGCGATTGCGAATGGTCACTTTGGATACAAGACAGGCGACCATCAGAATCATGTGCGCCATCTGTGCGAGCAGGCGGTACGAAACAGGGATATACGCGGCGCTTTCATGCAGCGCATTGATAGCGCCCGGGCAGATTCTCTCCGGTGGTCGTCTACCGCTCAGCCCGTTCATGACTTCGGTTCGTATTCGGTCTTCAGAAAGTGCGCACCTTGCGTTGGAAGTGGCCGGGTTTCCTGTGGCGGGTGTTCTGGTGGAGGTAGGCGAACCTGCAGCGGATGCGGGGGCAGCGGTTCGCATAACCAGATGGTCACGCGTACGCGCTGGAACGGCCGAAACAACGAAACCTATTCGGAGAATATTCGACGCTCGTGTTCGTCGTGCGGCGGCGGTGGTCGGGTTGTGTGCACGAGTTGCGGGGGCTCTGGAAAGCAGACTTGTCGAGCGTGCTCGGGGCACGGATTTTTCACGGACATTTCCAACGTGCGCTCAGTTGCCACGCCGTGGTGGCACGTTCCCAGGCACAGTGGACTCGCTGCGGAAGCACTGGTCGCGGCACTAGAGCGTAGAGGCGCAGAGGCCGCGCGGGAACTGGTACCTTTTGACCTTGCGGGTACTGAATACAACGAAAGCGATAACTGGGTTGTGCGCTACACCGGTACGGCTGATGTCGTAGAGCTCGGCCTTGATGTCGCCAAAACTCCGTATGCTGTGGCTGCCGTCGGCTTGAACGTCATCCCAATCAAGACTCCGCCGATTTTCGACCAGCTTCTACGCGGCGAATTGAATGACATCGCTGCGACACTGGGGAACGGGACAGACGGCCGTTCCAATATCCGCCGACAGGCGAAACGGCTTTTTGCCGTCTTCCGAAGTGTTCCTGTGCTCGACCAAGCCATGCGGAGTGTTGCCAAGCTCGGGAAAGAGTCGAGGTCGAATCCTGCGCCAGTCGTGGTTCGTGTTGCAGAAGGCTTCATATCGGCCGAGTCTGCAGAGACCTTCGGTATAGTGTTCCTTCATACCCTCGACAAGGTCTCGCCAGCGAACTCACGGGCCGCCTGGGCATTGGTCGCGTTGCTTCCCACCGTTGCGGCGTTTGTCTCGGCTGCCCACAACTTCCTTAGATTCTCTCCGGCACACACATGGCAAGCCCTGCTGCCGCTTTGCGTTGGTATGGGGTTCGCCGGCGCTGTCATGGTCGTCGTTTCGCCAGTTGGTTGGGCATTGAGCGCCACAGTTAGCTCGCTACTGCGGCTCAAGGTACCGGCTGAATACCGGCAGCGCGGTCGTAACTGGGCGCCTCTCAAAACCGCTTGCCTCGTGACGATGTCAGCTTCCTTCACCGGGGCACTTTACGGAGCCGCCGGCGCGATGCATTGGGTTCCACCCATTACCAGTGCGACAACGCCTATTGCAAATTATGCGGTCACTCACACGGCCCAAGAAGGTGGCGTCAACCGGTTCTTCGCGAAATTCTTGGCATCGCGGCAGGCAGATGCAGCGCCCGTTGTCGAGTCGCCCCTCGATACGCGTCGCGAAGTGCAGCGATTTCTAATAGCGCACGGCTATCTTCGTGGGCAGGCAGATGGAACGCTTGGAACGCGTACTAACGCAGCAATTTTGAAGTATGAACGGCATGAGAAGCTTAGTGTCTCGACTCCGATGCCCGAGCTTCTGGCGCACATGAGAACTGACACAGCCACCTCATCCGGGCTGGTCGAGCCCGGCGGGCAGCTTCCCCAGCCAACAAGATGGAAGCCGGATTGAAGCCAGCAGGAATTGAACGGCCAGCTGCGCTGCAGAGCATTAAAGCAAACAATCCCGTAGTTGCGCCCCAGGCGACGTACAACGCTCCCAGCGTTCCGTGCAGTCAGGACGGAACGTATTTTGGCAGCAATGTTTGCAACAACGCCCTCTTGTCGAGCACATGCCAGCGGGAACTGCAGGCATACGAGGCAGCGCAGAGTCGGCTTGGTCACGTCGACAATGGAGTTCGCATCGAGCAGGAACGCTGGATGGACGCGGTCACGCACAGTTGCGGGGATGCGCAATGTCTGACAACAGCATTCGATAAACGAGCCACGGATTTGAATGCACGGTATCGTGGAGGCTAGTGGAGATACTTGCGAGTCGCGAGGCGCTCTGTAATCGGACTATCGAATGGACCTTTGGATTCAACCTTGTGCCCAGTGCGCGGACCTCCACGGCAAGCCGGCCGGCGAGCCGCCGCATCGTGACCTTGTCCTCAACGGCATCGGGACGGTTGAAGATTCGCGGCGAGAGGAGCACTACACTTGCTCGCAGTGCCGGGCGGTGTTTGCTCGCATTTTTGCCGGGCCATCGGCGCACCAAGTTTGGTTGTTGCTGAACGCAGGGCAGCATTAAGGAAGTGCTCGGTAACTGTTGGTGCGTACAGGAAGGCGTCCATCGGACAGCACGCTGGCAAGGCGGCGACGCCATGGCCAGCCGGCGCCTGGACACCCCCATCAACGTGGCCTATTCCAACCACCTTTCGTCGTCGTCCTCTCATGCCAGAGTTTCCCGCAGACCGACAGTCACCAACCCGCCTTGGCCAAGCCCGCCGCCTGCTGGCAATCGCGCAGACTGGGCTGCACTACGCTACCGGCTCCTTCGACAGGGAACGCTACGAGGAGATTGCGAGTATCGCTCACAACCAGATTGCCGAACTAGCGTCGATGGATACAGGCAAAGTCGCTGAGCTATTCTCGTTAGAATCAGGCTACGCGAATCCGAAGCTCGACGTCAGATGTGCAGTCTTTGACGAAGTCGGTCGCATTCTGCTTGTCCGCGAGGCTGCAGACGGACTGTGGTCAATTCCGGGTGGTTGGGCCGACGTAGGTTTGTCGCCGGCGGACAATGCAGCGAAGGAGGCTCGCGAAGAAAGCGGATACACGGTGCATATCGAACGTCTTCTGGCGGTCTGGGACATGAATAAGCATGCTCATCCGCCGTCCGCGTTTCACATTTGGAAATTGGTGTTCCTTGGCGCGACTGAGAAGGCCGGAGCGATAGTCGGCTCTGAGACGGATAGCGTTGATTTTTTCAGTCTCGAAGACCTCCCTCCGCTGTCGCTTGGTCGCATACTGCCCGAGCAGATTCGACGGTTAGCCGAGCTGTATCGCGCCGGGAATGTGGACTTCGACTAGCTCGGCGAATTCCAGCTCGTTTGGGCCGCGCCGTTAGACCATTGTGAGTCGCGGCAACTCGCATTTTGCACTTCGGGGAAAGTACATCTGTCGCTTTATTCTCCCGCGACCAATTCGACAGTCAGATTCGCACTCTTCTCCGATGCACTAGACAAGTTGCTGATAGCGAGCGCGAAGCTTACCGGGTTCCCAGTCTCGTCAGTAAGTCGAAAGCTTGATTTATCGCTTTCGACTTGCTTTCGGCTAGCTCCCGGAATTCGGGACCGAGGCTGTTCACCTTGTCGGGATGGTACTGAGACATGCGTTGACGATAAGCTGCACGGAGCTGCTCGGTAGTAAAAGGTCGGTTCAGTTGGAGGACTCGGCAAGCCTCCTCAACGGGGTCAACCTCTTGTGGTTCCGGGCTCGGTTCGGAATCAGGGCTGCCTGCGTTTGTGCGTGCGGAACCTCCCGTCGCCGGCGTCTTCTTCTGAAAGTGCTCGATGAAGGCGCCTACAACCCAAAAACCGATGAGCGCAAAGATTGCGAGAATGACAAGTTTCATTGCGAGTGCCCCGCGAGCCGAGTCTCGACGATGGCCTGAAGTTCCGTAATGAAAGCCAGTTCTTGCGCGTCGTTGCTTGTACTCCGAAGTTCCTGAATGTGCGACATAAGGTCTTGAAGGTCTGCAAAAGAGAGTGGCGCCTGGGAACGGAGAACGTCGATGAGAGGCACCGAAAGGCCATAGCGTTCGCTCAGCTTCCGGCAAAGATGCGCTCCGTAGGGCAGGCACAGCAACGGCTCCAATAGCGTCTTCCACTGTTCGCCGATTCGATGGCGGTCTGCTCGCTTTCCCGAACGCAGTAGCAAACCTACTGCGGCGGCGTAAAGCGCATAGCCGACTCCGGCTAAGGCAATGAATATCAGGTCGGCTCCGCGCGTTAATACCCAAATGGGAATGACGATGACGACGACTGCCGTTGCAACGAACAAAAGCGGGCGAGCACGCCGCATCGAACGCGCCAATTGGTGTGCGGACACGACGAGGTTGTTCATCGCGCCCTCCTGACTCGGTGCGAACAACTGTACATCCGCCATTGGCCAAAACGACTGAATCGGATTGACGAGGAGCGCGAGGCGTCGACCGAAGGCCGCTCTCCATGACGGGAACCGCAGCCGCATTTCCCTAGGGCCGAGGTACGCGACCCCGTGCCCGGGGCTCTTGAACACTAGAAGTCCGCTTGCAAAGAATAGCCAGATGGAGAGCGCAAGCAGGCGGTTGTAGTCGCCGAGCAGCGTACTCACGCGCCGCGCCGCTTAAAGAGGGACTTAACGCTCGCGAGCATTGCAAGAACCGCAGCAGCGACGAACTTCCACCCGGCAGCAAGGATGCCCACCACCCATTTCCAAGCGCCGGTTTTTACGGCCGCAGCTGCCGCACCGCCAACAATCAATCCGGTGAGACCGTATTCTGCGATTTTGTCGCCGCTCCGGAACTCGGCGTAGGTCTGGTCCGGGTTGAACGCGAAACCATCCAGTTGTGCTTTCAGTTCGGCGACCGATTGGTCCAGGCGCCCCGGGTCGGTCACCAACACCACAGTCGCAACACCTGTCCGCGACAGGACCTTGGTGGTGTAGTTTACGGCTTGCGTTCCGTTGGATTCGTTAAGCGTCGCCCATGACAATCGTTTAGTATCCGGCTCGTAGTGCGGCTCAACTTGCCACCCTATGATGTGCAACTCGGGCCATCCTCGGTTTCGCCGTTCTTCGTTTGAGTGTGCGGTATTTTGCTTGAGTTGCTCAAGAATCGTCTCTGGGTCGATTTTCTCATCGTCGCTTACATGACCGGTATTCTGGTAGCTGACCACGGCAAACCAGCCCTTCATGCCGTCTGGCGCGTACAGGTACGAATTGGTGATGCCGGGGTTATGCATCGCTTCCATCAAACTCGTGGTGTCTGCTGGGTCTAGCGAGACAAAGCCTTGTTTCACTGTCCACGACCCGACCGACGCGATTTGCTGGCTATAAGGACCGTAATGAGGGTTCTTAACTACCGGCTCATCTGCATTCACCGCTGTGATGCATAACAGTAACGACACGGCCAGTATGGCTTGTCTCGCGCCTCGCGCTACCAACGGCATTCTGAACTCCCCTTCGACTAGGCCCTTCATTTCGCTCTCGCTCTTTTGCTCATGGGTTGAAGCAGGCAACTCAGTGCGATGTACGCACTTCGACTCGGCCGGTCAGCACCTCAAGAGAGGCACTTTTTTGGCTCACCTCACGCTGACTGACGGCACGGTCGACGAAAAACTTTAGCCCTGTGGTCTTCCACAAACTTGCATTTCGGTGGCAAACGTTTTCCGCAGTCTCAAACCGCGTACTTACCCGCGGGGTTTTTCCGATAGCGTCGGGAACAACGAGCTGCATTAGAATTCGGGAACTCACGACAGACATATGCCGGCAGCGCCGGTACGGCACCGCAAACGGGGAAGCAGAAACATGAAGAAGAATCGGCTGTTGTTATCGGCGGCGATTGCTGTGCTGGCTGGATGCAGCAGCGTTGGACCGGGATTCGCTAATCACCCGGCGGATTGCGCGCTGGGTATCGCCTGGGCGGATTGTCTTCCGGGAACCAAGGGATATGCGAACGGCGGCGGCAGCCTGCATCGCCAGGAGGCTGCAGATGCGGCAAAGGCGCAGCATGATGCCATAGCGGCACAGTATGAGACCGTACACAAGCAGTGCGAGACCGACATGGCCATCCCGGAGCTGAACCTGCTGCGGGAGAAGGTCGAGTTTTCACGCAAGCTGGACGCCCCGCCGCCGTTCCAGTATGCGTCGCTTGACTCCTTCCCCAGTGCCACCGAGAGGCCGCTCGTCGCGAAGTGGGCTACGCTGCGCGACGCGTGTATCGCGCGCGAGCGCGCGGTTAATCCGGCGCGCGCCAACGCCACCGCGCTGGATGAGTCGTTCATCAGACAGCAGATGTCGTTTGGTTCAGAGGCTGAAGGAAAGGTCAGCGAACTGATTGTCGCGCTGTACCAACAGAAGCTTACCTACGGCGAGTTCGCGCAGCGCCGGTATTCAATCGGAAAAGCCGCCGTCGACGCGGCCCAGCAGTACCGGGAGGCGCGCCTCGTTGAAAACCAGGAGCGACAGCTACAGGCTCAGCAGATTGCCAATCAGCAGTTTGCAAACAGCATGTCGGCGTGGGCGACCTACATGCAGGCGGTCAACGCACGGCAACCGCAGACCGTGCATCTGACGAGCGCACCCGTCCACTGCACGACGATGAACCTCGGCGGCGGCATGGCAAGCACTAACTGCAACTGACCCCTGGAGAAGGGTTGCCCCTCGGTTCTATAGAACTTATGGGGCGAAAATCGTTGTACATCGTCACAAGCACAAAAATACAAATGAAAGAATTGCTAAAAAAGATTTCTGAATCAAAGGCGCTCGCACTTGCCCAGATGACTGGGGTTAGTGTTGTGAGAGTTGAGAAATTGCTTCGCGTAGATATCGATGAGTCAGCAACTCCGTACGAAAAATCGACGGACAAAGATTATTCGCTGTTTGAACAGGTGCATTTTTCGGATGAGTACACAAAGCTGTACAGAGCTACGCTCTACGATTACGGCGTAGAAATAGACGGCGAGCTCATGAGAAATGTCGCGGCGTACAGCAGCCGGGAACTAGAATACCGAATCGATTCGATATCCCGTGATGAAGCATGCGTTCAACTGCGCGGAAGTGCGAATACAAATGCAGCGTTTTTGGCTTCGGCCACACCCGTCGCTATGTTCGACATAGTTGGACTGTCAAATGATGCCGCAGATAAGCTCACGTTTTTGAGTGAACTCGTTCTTGAGGGCTACGTGCTAGAAGAAACCGGGAATCTGAAAACGAGTTTCTTCACGTACTTCTCTGCGATTGAGACGTTGACTTCGGAATTCATTGAGATATTCAAAAAATCAATTCCCAAGGAGCTCCATCATGCCACCGAGCATTTGGCGCTAGATGAGAAGTTACGGATTGTCGCCAGAATAAATGTCAAAGAACTCGAGAAAATTGCGTTGTGGGGCGGTTTAATGGAGTCGTTCAAGAAAGTGAAGGACATACGCAATGACATAGCCCACGGTACACGGCAGACGAAGGTCACTCAAGAAGATGTTGACCAGTGCTTCATCTGTCTTGCTACTATCTACGCATTATTGAAGAAGAAGTGCGAGCGCTTCAAGGATGTTCGAGACCATCTGTATCCGAAGGCAATGCGCCAGCGACTTCCGAAGGATTTTGATACCGGCACTCGTTGAATGGAAGCTTCGTTTGCGAGCAAAGCAAGCAGTGAGATGTGCCGTGCGATTCATTGGGAGAGGCTGGCCTGCATTGACGGTCAGCATGGTTATGGCAACGCCGGAGCATCATCAGCCTGCTCCCAGACGCGCCAGAGACCTCCAAAAGCAGTCGGTTGGTCGCCGGCCAGCCGAATGCGCCGACGCACAGTATCTCACCGAAAAAAACAACGGCCACCTCATCAAGGTGGCCGTTTTTTCTTTCGGAATAACGCTTGGATGGATGTCATCGGCTTGAGCTATCGGGACTCATCACTCAATAAAAGTCTCGCATCCCAAAATCTCACGTTTTGGCTCCTGTCACAGTGGGACGTCGTCAGGATGGGAATTGCGCCGCGATAACTTTGCGCACAATTTCGACCGCGCCATCGTCCGGACAGTCGCGGAAACTTTTCACAAGCTGGGCATCGCAGTTTGGCCTGGGCGACTGGCGCGTGAGTATAACGCTGGGACAACAACTCAGATTCAAATGGACGGAGTTGTGAACACAGGCAAGCGCCGGATACGCCGCAAAATCCAAGTCGGTACCCGCACCATCAAGTATGAGCGTTTCTGACATGACTGCTCGCACGCTGAAAATCTCGATTTTTGACGGAGATTACTTTGACAGCTTGCAAGAGCTGACCCACTTGTGTGACATTGAAGGCAGCGCTACACCATACGACAGCAGACGCTTCGACGCGCTGCAGGAAGCGCTGCGCGTACTCGAAATGAGTGAGGAGCGACACAACAGCCCTCGCTTGGGCGGTCGCTGTTTTACTGTGTTCATTGGCCACAAGGGCGGTGCAGCAACGACCGCTCTCGTGCGGTTGGATGGCTATGGTTTCAAACGTGGCCGCAGGCGCCAATTTCCCGGAAAATTTGTTGATGCGTGTCTTGGCATACACGCCTTTACTTACCCGCACCAGCCTTCCTTCGCGTACCAGCGTAGACAGCACCCGAGTCACATGGGCAGGGCTGCCGAGCGGCGCCAGTTCTGCTCGCAAAATGACGACGCTGTTTCGCTGTTTGATGGCGGGCACGATTCGCTCTTTAAGTCGCATTGCCAACACGCCCCGCGCAGCGAAGCGGTGAAGGGATATATAGTGAGTCACCCGGAAGACCTGTCAGCATGGGAGCAAGTGTATGAAAGTGAGAGAGCTACTGGCACAGCTGGCGCACGCGGACCCCGAAGCCGAAGTGTTTTTTCTGGACCAACACGCAGACGCGAGCGAAGCCGATGCGGTGCAGCAGGTCGATATACAGTCGGAAACCTGGACGCATGAACGCGGACTGTACCGCGGAGAGCCTTATGATTCGCTGCACCCCGGCGACCCCGCCGAGTGTGACAACGACTACACCAGCGTTGTAGCGCGTAGCCTTCGGGTTGTAGTCCTTTCGGCAGGTCCCACCAACCTGCGCTACCCAACCTCATAGTCCGGTAGGGGCCTTGGAGGCAATTCTTTGTTACCGCCATGCAGCATCATACTTCGCCCCCAAGGCTTTGTGCACACGCTCAGCCAGAGCCACTGCGACATCCGGTGTCATAGGGAGTTCACCTTGCGGAGCTTCCTGCATCGCCCAACGCGCCAGCTGACGCACCAACCCTGCGTCGCTACGTTCAATCCGTTCCGGAAGCGCTGTTGGGGGCTGCATCAGTGCTTCGGGGCTTTGCCAGCATGTCGAAATAGCGTTAAACACCGCGTACACCCGGGTGGACGGCATGAGTTCCTCATTGCGGGCATCTCGAATCAAGTCGTCGTATTGCACGTGGTGCTCCCGCGTTAATTGCAGTCAGACGATGCTAGCACAAGACAGGCAGAAGATTCGTACTACTATACTTTGTCGCATCATGCAACAAAGGTTGATTGCACTTTGAAAGTACAAGACCTATTAGCTCAGCTGGAACACCTTGTGCTCAATAGCGTGGGGTCTGTGGAGGACACCCGGCGAGAAGAGCACTTCACCTGCACACAGTGCCGGGCGGCGTTTGCTCGCATTCTTGCTGGACCATCGCCTCAGGGACAGCCTTCCCAATAGACAGACAACCTTTAAGTCATTGACTTATATGAGTCTTCGGTAGGTTTTTGAAAACTCGATTTCATGCCGAACATCACATGCCTGAACTGGTAGCGGCGGCTAACGTTCAGCAGTCGCGCCATTTCCGCGACAGACATGAGCTCGTAGTTGCTCATTTCCCGCCACGGTGATTTCGGTCTATCTCGCATCACGTAGCCCCACCGCAAACAGCTTCCTAGCAATGGCAAGCACGTCGTCGTCTGGGCTCACCGCTATGGGAGCATGCTTCCACCTAGGCAGGCTTTGGGTGACGAGGGTCGCCTCAGCGCCGCGCCCCGTGATAACGACGTCAAAGCGAGCTGTTAGCATACCGTCATCACGCACGAACATGGTTAGTGCGCTAGTCTTTGGATAGGAACCTATGGGCTCAACTCGTTGAAGTGCCTGCGCAACACGCTCCCAAAGCAATTCGCCCGGCACGGCGACATACTGCCCGATGCACACAAGCGGCATTGCGCTCAAGAGGTCATGTGCGAGGTACATACCTGCGTGCAAGTGCACAGTGGTTTCAGTCGCCATCAGGGAGTGTGCCTCCAAGAGTTTTCCGCACGAGCCACCAACATCGATATCGGGTGTCTGGCTCGCGGGTTCTGTGTCTATCCGCCGAACGTGGTCAACAGGGGGCCTCACCGAGACATCCGCCGCCACCGGTCGGGGCCGCTTGTCGACGTTTATAGGGCCGCGCGAATGTCCAGCTTTCCTCAGCGGGGATACGTTGCCTGCATGCGCCGAAGGAACGCCTGGCTGTCGAATCGGGAAGCACTTCCCGAGCCTTCGCCGACCTTTAGCGCACTATCCAGTCGAACTGCATCCGCCTCGCTGTCTGCAATTTTTAATGCCACACGGCAACGCTTTCCACGTCGCATCGACTGCACCGAACTCTTGTCTTCCAGCGAGCCCTCTTCGACCAACCTCCACGAGAAATTTCGCGATTGGTGGCATTGATGATGGCAGGCGTCCCAAAAACTTGCGTAACCGATGACGGTCAAGCGACCGGTCGGCAAGTGTCGTCGGGTAGTACGGTCTGTTACTAACATCGACTGAAAACAGTTCGCCGCGCCGCTCCATGGTCACCAGCCGGCTGCGTGAGATGCCGAACTTCCTGCAAACAAGTCTGGCGACAAAAGCTCCCCATGATGGACTAGCCGGCGCCGCCGCTGGTGTGCTCGCCAATTTGCGTTCTGCCGCCATGCGCGTGCCGTGGGCGCTGTCACGGTGCACGTTGTCCAGCGAGGATTTCGCGCACAATCGCCACAAGGTCATCGTCCGGAACCGCAGTCACGGCTTCCGAAGATAGGCGACTACTTTTTTTGCAACGTCAATAACACTTCTATGTTTGCCAACAGGCGCGGTCTTCGGTTCGCGCGCCGGAGCCAGTGAAAATACTATCTGTATGCGGATGAAGTAATCCTGTGCGAGGATTTGCATGCAAGCTTCCAGGGCCGTCTGTGAGTAGCCTGCCGCCTGGCGTTCAACAAACACGGTGAACGCACGAGCTTCGGGATAAGGCCCGAGCGGCCATTCGTATCCATATGTGTGAAGCGCTTCTGAAGCGCGCTCCCACAACGGTCTTCTGGGGTCAACTTCGGCTACGGCTCTGTAGAGTGGCTCTACATCGCGTGGCTCTACCTCATGTTCACCTTCATAAAGCGTGACCACTGTACGGGACCATTCGGCGGCCCATGTCGCTGCCAGACTGCCGAGATTTTTGTAGTCGCTGTCGTCATTCAACATGTCGAGAGGCCTGCGGTCACCCAAGCTACCTCGCGGTGACGACAGAAAGTCGAGCCGTGACTCCGGCGGTGCGGGCACAAGAATGCGACAGATTGACTGCAGCCGTTTGTGGTCATGTCCGGGTTCTGCCAACAAAGCGGGGTAGTATGGTGCGCCATCGACCTCAATCGCGAATGTGCTTCCATCATCCAACAGTCGAGATAGGCGCTTCTCGCTAACGCCTAGACGCTCGATGAACTCACACGACGGAAGCAACTCGCCCCGCCTGACCATGGCACGCCTTCCCTCAAGCGTTTGCTGCGCAAGCTTTTCGCGTAGCGTCGTTTTCGGCTTCATCACGAGCACCACTGGCACGAACGGACGGCACACGTTACCCGCCAGAGCTTACCCGCATCGCAGGTCCACGGGGTATTGACGGTTTCGCTTGCATCAGCATACGTCAGCAGCCAGAGCACAACTGCTTCAGGGTCACCTTCGCACAAGCTATGCAGTAAAGCCCGTACTTTCATGCTCGTGCTCCTCCGTCCGCGCGCCTCATGAGCTGTCTCGACCCATTGACCCATTGGAGTACACAAATCGGGGCCTAGATTCCGACAACCAGCAATGGGTCGAACGCGGAATTCTCCCATTCAACTTGGCTTAGTTCATCGGCGTACAGTCTATTGCGCGCGTAACCTCTTGGATTTGCAACCACGCGGCACTTACCAACGTTGTAATCAAACGAATCGTGAACGTGCCCGTGGACCCACAAGTCTGCTTGCTCCACCAGAGGTGTCAGGTCGGACACGAAAGCGGCGTTCAGCAAGTCACCGGCGTATCGTGAATGCACAGACTTGCGATGCGGGCCGTGATGTGTGATGACCACGGTCTTACCGGCAAAAGGCGACTCTAATTGTTGTTGCAACCAGGAGCGCGATTTGGTGTGCTCAGAGCGCGCGATTGTCGGAGTGAAGTCCTGCCCCTCATTGACTCGAATTACACTGTGGTCCCGTATGCATCGCTGCGCCTCGCGCATTGCCGCCGGCGCGTGACCGTCTACGGCGTAATCGGTCCAGAGACACGTGCCGAGAATACGCACACCCGGTAGGTTGACTACATCGCGCTCGAGGTAATGAACGCCCGCAGCGGCCGCAACTCGCGTTAGTTCTTTGATAACAGCGTAATAGTGAGCCCCATAACACTCGTGATTTCCGTGAACATAGAATACTGGCACCGGCCAGTTCGCAAACATGCGGATGCCATGGGTATGTGAATGGATGTCGCCGGCTAAAATCAATGCATCTGCATCTGGCGCAGGCGCAATGACCCGGCACCCCGGGAATCGATACAGCATCTCAAGATGCAAATCGGATGCAATCTGGAGGCGCAAGGCTGTTCTCCTAGCAGAATTGGTTGCGGAGCCGCGCGAACACCGAAATCGCTCGCCTGTTAATGCGCTCGGCCAGATGACAAGCATCGTCCACTGATGTCTCTGGTAAAAAGGGAGATGCGTCGGCTCTCCACTGAGCCAGCTTCTGGACCGCAAATCGCTCGGCTTCGGTTACACCCAGTGCAGACAGGCCGACCTCAATCAGCTTTATGTCCGGATGGTCCAGACCGTCCAACGACAGACCGCGTGTTTCGGCAGCTTCGCAGCAGCATAGATATATGGACTCAAAAACACACGTTAAGCGCGTGTGCTTCGAGACACTTGTGGCGTACGCGTCACGTATAAATGCAGCACTCATCCCCATGCGGGGCAGGACGCCTTCAATTTCCGGTCGCCGCCCACGAATGAGGCGCCCCAGCACTAGGCCGGCGCACGCGCATCCTGCCGATGTAAGGAGTAGCAGCATAAGCCGACTTGCGTCGCTTCGAGTCATAACAAGCCTCGCGACGTGAGCGGGACTCCCGTGGCGTTGGCGACAAGCCCTGCGCGGAGTGCTTCCAAAACATGAGGCGCCACAAGCGAGGACTCGCTATCGACAAACAGAAGGTGCGACCCGAGGTCGAAGGGCGCCCCAGACGAGTCGTCTTCCATCATCGTCGACCTCGTTTGCGATGCCAATGTTCGCGGAGTCCCAGAAATGCCACCAGGCAATTTTCTGTCCATCATCAGGTTCTCCTATGAAGGCAGTGCAGCCGCTGAAATGCTGCCCGTGACTTCCTTCAGCATTTTCAGGTCAAGCAGAAGTATTCGAGACTCGTGGACAGCGGCAGCGTCCACCACACAGATGGCTGGTTGTAGCTCGCCTCGGGCCGGGTGCGCGGCAATCAGGTGATGAAGAATCGCCGTCCGCTCGTCTAAATCGCGGGCCATCACTACTTCCACGAATGCGGTGCAAGAAGCGATGCGTAACGCAGCAATAGGCGGGCGAGCTACTTTCGCATCTATGCCGGCAGACGCTAGCGTGTTCAATACGTCGTGTGCCAAATCGCACCACAAAACGAGCTGACGGGTAGCATGAGAAGGCAGCGACTCAATGTCGTCGATTCGCGCTGACAAACTGTCGACCTTCGAGTAGTAGTCGTACTGTTTCTGCTGCGTCGTTTCCATCGGATAGCGGTGCGGCGCCTCGACCAAATCGGACAAATTCACACCGGACAGCCGGTCGTCGCTGGCAAACAATTCCTTTTCAGTGGCGCCAATTGCCTGTGCTAATTCAGCGAGACCTTTCATCTCCTGGTAAATCACACGCCAGGTGCGCTCGCGATGAATTGAGCTTATGCCTATGGTGAGCGGCACGGTGTTGCGAATCGCAATTTCATGTTGCTTCATCTGCTGGACCGTTGGCAGCAACGCTTTGGACAAGGGTGTCTTCAATCCAGCCTCAATGTCCACTGGCGGCGGATGAATGATTGCGTTTAGCTCTTGCGGCAGCTCAGCAGCTTCACCTCGGGAGCCTTGTCGCACCTGTTGCTTTGCCAGATGTCGAGACAGCATTGCGTCGACAGGCATGTCGCCGTCGACGCGAACGCACCGGCCTGAACGTGAAACGACCCGGACGGCCTCCACAGCGATATCGCTGTGAGCGGGTACACGGCCGTGCATCCATACGTCAATGTCGGTGCGATGACGACGAAGCAGCCATTCCAGGTCGTTTGCCTGTGCGAATAATCGGGCATTCGCTCTTCGGTCACTACGTCCCGGCCAGCTGAGCGGGTCTGCGTCCTCAGACCGGTAATGCGCAACCGCTCGCAACGGCGCGCGCACTGGCGAGTTATCTGAGACAACCACTGTCGGTCCATCGAAGGGTGCATCCAGTTGTTCGGTCAGCCAACCCACGGCTTTTCCGTTCTCGATGAAGGAAATCACCGGATGGAATGCCCGCGCCCGATGCCCACGAAGCGTCGGGGATGGAATTCCCGCTTGCCGGCAAAACGCCTCAGCCTGCGGGCGAAAGAGCGGGTCGTCCCACCACGATGATGCGTCGACAAGGTTGAAGTCCGGGCAATGTTCAAGACATTCCGCAACGAGGGGTGAGCTCCAGCCATCAAAGGATGTCCACAGAGTTGTTCCGAGAAATCGCACTCCTTGTAGGACAGCCGCATCCTTCTCCAACACATGTACCGCCGTCCCGGCAGTCAGAGACTTCGCGTATTTGACGGCCTCAATTGGGTCCCACCCTGCCAGTTCGCTTGAGCCCAAGACATAAATTGACGGCAAGCCTGTTGCCACTAAAGCGGGTACTGCTTCATCAAGAAAGCCAAGCCCGCCCGCAACAACCAGGATATCGCAGTCTTTTACTGCTCCGAGCGATTCACGGCGCTCCCCTATGGTTGCGCCCGCCAGCAACTGAATACGCGGGAACGGGTCGTCGCGGTACAGGCGCCAAAGCCCTGACGAGGTGGGCATCCTTCTTCCTCAAGTTTGGGAGGGTATTGCACCCAAAGAAAATCGACTGTGAGCGCGGAAGGCCTGAGCTCAAATGTAGACGTGAAATTTACGCTGGTGTACGAAGTTTGTCTATATAAACTTAGTCTATATGAAGTTGTTCTATACAAAGTTGACCGTAGACTGACTTCATATCGCGTGGGACCATCGGCGCCTTAAAATTTATCTGGCTATCGATGACGTCTCTGGCCGAACGTTTCGCCCAAAATCTCAAGTGGTGCCGCGAAGAACTCGGATGGTCGCAAAGCGAGTTGGCGAGCCGGGCCGAGGTGGACTCGACACTGATTAGCCGCATTGAACGCAATCTGGTTAGCGTTTCACTCGACCGCGCCGCTCGATTTGCTCAAGTCTTAGGGGTGGAGCTGGCGGCGCTGCTTGACACCCCAAAGGGCACGAAGGTCGTGTTTGGCACCCACAGCGAACGTCTCATTTCGAGCGCGCAGGTGATGGCAAATGTGAAGTCGACGCGGGAGGCTGCCGGCCTCAGCCAGAGCGTGGTAGCAAAGCGGGCGACGCTTCAGCGGGGCTATGTATCCGTCCTCGAGAAAGGCGAAACGAAGCTGTATTTGAAGACACTAGAGAAGCTCGCCGCGGCTCTTGAGGTGACGCCCGGGCAGCTTCTCTAGTGGCGGAGGCTAAAAGAAAGGTTCCCGATTGGGGCATGGAATGGCTACAGGCCGATGCTGCACCCGCGGCTTTGAACCCAAGCGCTGGCTACATCCTGCCGCCAACGAAGAAGCTCCTGGTCATAAAGCTGAGCGCGGGGCGGCAGGAGCCAAGGGCGATGTTTTGCTCGCAGTAGGACGTTCTGACGGAAAGCCCCAAATGCGCCGCAAGCTCGTTTGGGTCAAGGTAGATGTGGCTGAGCGGAATTTCGTTTCATGTCATGCGCCGTATAGCGCATTTTTTTTAGACCGCTTGCCTCGAAGGCGCGATAGCTCAAGTCCCGCCCCCTTCCGCCGCCTGTTACAGGCGGACAAAGTAAGTGGGTCGCCAGTGTGAGTTCTCTTTCACGCGCCGCTTTTTTCCTTTTTTGGAACCAGTGCCTGTTCCCCGTGTGCACAACTCCGCTGCCCACACCATAAAGGTGTGGACAGCCGCCCACAGGGCGGTACCGGAGTTGCACACACTCGAACGCCTGACGCGCCGGCTTTGCCGGCTTGCCCTATCCAAAGAGAGAAACAAGGTCAAAACCCGCCCGTCAAGAAACTATGTATAAAAATAACGGGCAACATCGGTCGTCGCACCGACGAACACGAACAGGCCCGACTCGACGTGCGGCAAGAACGCGTCTTGCTGGCTCTTGTTGAAGCGATGCACCTCGTCGACGAACACCAGCGTCTGATGGCCGTTCGCGCGATGGATCTGCGCGGTCTCGACCGCCTCGCGGATATCCTTCACGCCCGACAGCACCGCGGACAACGCGATGAACTGCGCGTCGAACGCATCGGCCATCAGCCGCGCGAGCGTGGTCTTGCCGACGCCGGGCGGGCCCCAGAGGATCATCGAATGGGCCTCGCCCGATTCGAACGCGACCCTGAGCGGCTTGTTCGGACCGAGCAGATGCGACTGGCCGATCACTTCGTCGATATTGCGTGGCCGCAGGCGTTCGGCGAGCGGAACATTGGCACGGGTTTCTTCAAACATGACGTTTTGGGGATAATCTCGGCTTTCCGGGTACGCACCGCGTTCGAGCGGCGCCGCGCAGGACAAGCGGAAAGCCCGCGCACGGCCGCAAGCAGAGGCAACAACGCGGGCAACGTCCTGCATTATGACAGTGACGGCGACCGCGCGATGGCCGACCCGGCGTGCCGACAGCGCATAAATTCACAGCACAGAGCTTCACCGCACCACCAGGAGGAACACACATCAGATGGCACAAGATTCTGTCGCCGGCGAAGCCGGCTCCACCTACGCGCCGCTCTCGCCGGTGCCCGACGCGCGCCGCGCGTTCCGTACCGGCGACGCGTTCGCGCTGTGGTTCTCGCTCGGCATCGGCCTGCTCGTCGCCCAGGCGGGCGCGCTGCTGGTGCCGGGGCTGTCGCTGCCGCATGCGCTCGTCGCGATCGTGCTCGGCAGCGTGATCGGCGTCGTGCTGCTCGCGCTCGCGGGCGTGATCGGCACCGACACCGGGCTCGCGGCGATGTCGTCGCTGCGTCCGACGCTCGGCGTGCGCGGCGCGTCGGTGCCGGCCGTGCTGAACATGGTGCAACTGGTCGGCTGGGGCTCGTTCGAGGTGATCGTGATGCGCGATTCCGCCGATGCGCTCGCGAAGCAGGCTTTCGGCCTGTCGATGCCGCTCGTGTGGACCGTGATCTTTGGCCTGCTCGCAACCTTGCTCGCGATCAGCGGCCCGCTGTCTTTCGTGCGGCGCTTTCTGCGCAAGTGGGGAATCTGGCTGCTGCTCGCGGGCGCCGCGTGGCTCACGTGGAACCTGCTCGCGCGCCACAATCTCGCCGATCTGATGCAGCGTCCCGCCACCGGCGAGATGTCGTTCGGCGGCGCGGTCGACCTCGTGGTCGCGATGCCGCTGTCGTGGCTGCCGCTGATCGCCGACTACACGCGCTTCGGCCGCCGCGCCGGCGAGACGTTCCGCGGCACGCTGTACGGCTATGGCATCGCGAACATCTGGTTCTATGCGCTCGGCGCGGTCTATGGCCTCGCGGCCGGCGGCGGCGATGCATTGCTGACCGGCGCGCTCGCGCAAGCAGGCGGCGGGTTTGCGCTGCTGCTGATCCTGATCGACGAAATCGACAATGCGTTCGCCGATATCCACTCGGCCGCGGTGTCGACCGGCACGTTCTGGACACGCGCGAGCGTGCCGTTGCTGTCGGCCGCGTTCGGCGCACTGTGCACGCTGATCGCGCTGCTCGTGCCGATGGCGAAGTACCAGAATTTCCTGCTGTTGATCGGCTCGGTATTCGCGCCTCTGTTCGGCGTCGTGCTGATGGATCACTTCATCGTGCGCAAGCGTCGCATCGATGCCGCGGTGCTCGCCGATGTGCGCGGCCGCTACGGCTTCTCGGGCGGCTGGCACCTGAGCGCGTTCGTCGCCTGGGCGATCGGCATCGCCTCGTATCAGGTGATCAATCAATGGCTGCCGAATCTCGGCGCGACGCTGCCGTCGCTCGCGATCGGTGCGGCGTGCTACTACGTGTTCGTATCGGCGCGCAAGACTGCGTATGCATGAGCGCATTAGTCTGAGCGCGTTGCGTTAGACGCGGCTGCCAGAAAGTAACGAAGACCTGCAGTTCAATTGCAGGTCTTTTTTTATGACCGTGAAGCCGCCAGCCGCTGTTCGCGCCGCCGGCTATTTTTTCGCGGCTTTGCGCCGACGCGATTCGACCTTTCGACACAGGTCCGTGAGCAGCCAACGGGCGACGGTCTCGGGCCGGTTCGGTGCGTACGACGCGAATTTGCTCTCGTTCGCGAAGTGGACAACGACGGTGCCCGTCATGACGCGATAGGTTCCGGCATAGTTCACGCCGTCCAGTTCCACGCTGAGCGCGTGGGTGGTTTCATATTCCGCGAAAGTCAACGTAAGAGCGATATCTCAAAAACGAGACATTATCGCTACGATTTTTCGGAAGTCAAAAAAGATATGCAATTTGTTGCATATCAAAGTATTACCGACAGGTAATCATTGCGGTTTTCACCGGCGATCGAAATAATGTGCACGTTATGCATGAAAAATCTATGGCGTTATTGCCGTTCGAGGGAAACCGACGGCTCGTCGGCAAAACGTTCAAGCGCGCGGTTGCCTTCCCGATGGGCTTCGGCCTCATCGACAAAGGTTTTTTCGCTGTATGCCACGACCTTGAAACCACTTCCGGCCGACCGTGGAACCGTGATTCCCCAATGCCATCCGCCCTCCTGCTCAAATACATGGAGGGACGGGGAGAAGCGTAAATCGTGCGAAGAAGACAATCTCATGACATGCCTCACCTTTCCAGACATTCGAAGCGACAACCAGCTTCAATCAGTTTAGGCGTTATTTTGTTGCGTTGCAGCAAAAAATTGTTAGAGACTGCGCGCCCAAATCCTGGAAATGATCGTACGCGCTAACTCAGCCCATCAGCGATGCCGGTCTTTACAGTCTCGCACTAAATCATTACGTCTGCCGGCACGAGGATTTGATTTTCATCGCGGCACAGAGCGCGCATGTTGAGCAATCCACGCGCCACGTGCCGCGCACAATAAAAAAGCCGCGCTCGAAAAGCGCGGCTTCGCCGGCGCGCACCGCGCAACTCACCCGTTGATCACATCCGCGCCCTTCGGCACCGTGAACTTGAACGCATCGGACGGCAGTGGCGGATTTTTCTGGATGTTCGAGAACGTCAGCAGCGTGACGTTACCGAACACGTCGTGCAATTCCATCGCTTCCAGATTGCCGTCCTTGAAGCCGATGCCGACGCGCTCGAACTGCGTGTCCTTCGCCTTCGGCGTCAGTTCGAGCCAGTCGATGCCGGCTTTCACGCCCGCGTCGCGCAGCGTGAAATTCTTCTCCAGGTCGTTGCTGCCGAACAGGATCGCCGCCGGGCTCGCGCCGAGCGCGTTGCCGAGCGCGCGCACCGTCACCTGGTTCAGATCCTTGTCATAGACGAAGAGCTTGTCGCCGTCCGCCTGCAACAATTGCGAGTAGGGCTTCTCGTATTGCCAGATGAACTTGCCGGGCCGCGCGAACATGAACGTGCCGCTCGAGGTGGTCGGCTTGCCCGGGTTCGCGGTGGACAGCGCGCCGCTCGCGCCCTGCGCCTTGCTCGGCGCACGCACTTCCTGTTGCACGAAGGTGCCGCGCGCCGAATGGACCTGCGAGACGAAGGCCTTCAGTTGCTCGGTGCCGCTCGCGAACGCGTGCGACGCGACGAACAGCGACGCACCGATCGCGACACTGCCGGCGGCGCGCGCGATCTTGCGCATGCCGCGGCACACGCGCTCGCCGAGGCGCCCCGCTCGACGCTGTCGGGCATCCTGCTGCGCGATTGCTTGCATAGGTATTTCTCCGTTGAGTGAATTCGGTGATGGGCTGTGCCGGGTCGCCGCCCTCGCTGAACACAAAGGGACTGGCCCGGCGTCGAGCCGCAATAGCGCACATGGCGGTATACGCAGCGGCGCTCGCAATAGCCGCAACGGCTTGTTGCGGCTATTCCGCTTCGCGCGCCGGCGCCAGAATCTCGCGATTGCCGTTCGACGACATCGCCGACACCACGCCCGAATTCTCCATCTGTTCGAGCAGACGCGCCGCCCGGTTGTAGCCGATGCGCAGGTGCCGCTGCACCAGTGAAATCGACGCGCGGCGGTTCTTCAGCACGACGTCGACCGCCTGGTCGTATAACGGGTCCGACTCGCCTTCGGTGGACGCGGTTCCCGCCGAGCCTTCGTCGCCCTCGCCGCTCACGCCGCCTTCGAGAATGCCCTCGATATAGTTCGGCTCGCCCTGCTCCTTGAGCTTGTCGACGACGCGATGTACTTCGTCATCCGACACGAACGCGCCGTGCACACGCACCGGCAAACCAGTGCCCGGCGGCAGATACAGCATGTCGCCCATGCCGAGCAGCGACTCGGCGCCCTGCTGGTCGAGAATCGTGCGCGAATCGATTTTCGACGACACCTGGAACGCCATACGGGTCGGCACGTTGGCCTTGATCAAGCCGGTGATCACGTCGACCGACGGACGCTGCGTCGCGAGTATCAGATGGATGCCGGCCGCGCGCGCCTTCTGCGCGATCCGCGCGATCAGCTCTTCGACCTTCTTGCCGACGACCATCATCAGGTCGGCCAGTTCGTCGATGACGATCACGATGTTCGGCAAACGCGTCAGCGGTTCCGGATCGTCCGGCGTGAGGCTGAACGGATTCGGCAGCTTCTCTTCGCGTTTGGCCGCTTCGTCGATCTTGTTGTTGTAGCCGGCGAGGTTACGCACGCCAACCTTGCTCATCAGCTTGTAGCGGCGCTCCATTTCGGCGACCGCCCAGTTCAGCGCATGGCCCGCCTGACGCATGTCGGTGACGACCGGACACAGCAGATGGGGAATGCCTTCGTAGACGCTCATTTCGAGCATCTTCGGATCGATCAGGATCATGCGCACCTGCTCGGCGCTCGCCTTGTACAACAGCGACAGGATCATCGCGTTGATACCGACCGACTTGCCCGAACCGGTCGTGCCGGCGACGAGCAAATGCGGCATCTTCGCGAGGTCCGCGCACACCGGCTTGCCGCCGATGTCCTTGCCGAGACCCATCGTGAGCGGCGACGCGGCATCCGCATACACGGTCGAGCCGAGAATTTCGGACAGGCTCACGGTCTGACGGCGCTGGTTCGGCAGCTCCAACGCCATGTAGTTCTTGCCCGGAATCGTTTCGACGACGCGGATCGACACGAGCGACAGCGAACGCGCGAGGTCCTTCGCGAGGTTGACGATCTGACTGCCCTTCACACCGGTGGCCGGCTCGATTTCATAGCGCGTGACGACCGGGCCCGGATACGCGGCGACCACGCTCACTTCGACGCCGAAGTCCTTCAGCTTCTTCTCGATCAGGCGCGACGTGAATTCGAGCGTGTCCGCGGAAATGGTTTCCTGCGCGGCGGGCGCGGGGTCGAGCAACGAGATGGGCGGCAGCGTGGAGTCGCCGGGCAGATCGGTGAAGAGCGGCACCTGGCGTTCCTTCTCGACACGCTCCGACTTCGCCGGCGTGGCGAGCGGCGGCACGATCACCACGGGCTCGTGCTCCTCGATGCGCACGCGGCCCTTCTCGACCTTGCCTTCGCGCTTGACGGCGGCCGCTTCGCCGAGCTTGCGATCGAGCCCGGCTTCGCGGCGCAGCTTCGCGAACGTCACCGCGGAAATGATCGATTCGCCGACCTTCTCCGCGACCGACAGCCACGAAAACCGGAAGTACAGCGACAATCCGATCCCCAGACCGAGCAGCAGCGCGAGCGTGCCGCCGGTGAAGCCGAGCGCATGCGAGATGCCGCGCGCGACCGCCTCGCCGATCACGCCGCCCGGCGCGCGCGGCAACTGCACTCTCAGCGACCACATGCGCAGCGCCTCGAGGCCGTTGCACGACAGCAGCACGAGCATGAACGCGAACGCGTCCGCGAGCCAGCTGACGCCGCGCGGCGCGTCGTCGTCCTGCGGCTCTTCGTTGCGGGTGATGCGCCTGTAGTTCGCGGAGATGTGGCGGCCGAGCAGCACGATCCACCAGTAGGCGGACAGGCCGAACAGCAGCAGCAGAATGTCCGAGGTCCACGCGCCGACGCGGCCCGCCCAGTTCGAGATATGGTCGACCTGCGCGGCATGGGTCCAGCTCGGGTCGTGCCTGCTGTAGCTGACGAGGGACATCAGCAGGAACACGCCGAGGGCCACCTGCAGAATCCAGCGGATTTCGGTGAAGAGGCGCGACATGCGGTGCGGCAATGCCTGCGCGCTCGCGGTATAGGGAGCTTTTGCCATTGATCCTGTTGCCTGGGGTAGCCGGTTCAGGCTGAAACTGCCGCCGGGAACGCGGCCCGAGCCTCGCCGCGCGCGGCTTCAGGCCCGATCCCGGCTACCGGAAACTTCGATCCGGGCTATTGTAAACGCTGTGTCCCGCGCGAGGCTGTAAATGACGGTAACTTGGCGGTTTGACCACAAATGGATGAGCGACGCGCACTGAATTCGTCGTATCGCGCCGCGTGCTCGCACCGCGCGCCCACGCCGCCACGCTATCGCGGCGATCAGAAAGCTTGATGGCGCAGCCGTAGGCCCCGCCCTTTATAATGCCGGTCTGATACCCATCTACAGTTTCAGTTCAAAAACGCACGGCTACGCCATGGCGAGCCGCGCGCCGTACAAGGATTCGATCATGCCCGCAACTGCAACGAAACACGCCAAGGTTCTGATTCTCGGTTCCGGCCCCGCCGGCTACACGGCGGCGGTTTACGCGGCGCGCGCCAACCTCGCGCCGGTACTCGTCACCGGCCTCGCGCAAGGCGGCCAGCTGATGACCACGACCGACGTCGAAAACTGGCCCGCCGACGCCAACGGCGTGCAAGGCCCGGAACTGATGGCGCGCTTCCTCGAGCACGCCGAGCGCTTCAACACCGAGATCATCTTCGACCACATCCACACGGCGAAGCTCGATGAGAAGCCGATTCGCCTGATCGGCGATTCGGGCGAATACACGTGCGACTCGCTGATCATCTCGACGGGCGCATCGGCGCAATATCTCGGCCTGCCGTCGGAAGAGGCGTTCATGGGCAAGGGCGTGTCGGCCTGCGCCACCTGCGACGGCTTCTTCTATAAGCAGCAGCACGTCGCCGTGATCGGCGGCGGCAATACGGCCGTCGAAGAGGCGCTGTACCTCGCCGGCATCGCGAAGAAGGTCACCGTGATCCATCGCCGTGACAAGTTCCGCGCCGAGCCGATCCTGATCGACCGTCTGCTCGCGAAAGAGAAGGAAGGCGTCGTCGAGATCAAGTGGAACCATGTGCTCGAAGAAGTAACCGGCGACGCCTCCGGCGTCACCGGCCTGCGCATCAAGCACACGCAGACTGGCGAGACCACCGACATCGCGCTGCAGGGCCTGTTCGTCGCGATCGGCCACAAGCCGAACACGGACATCTTCGAAGGCCAGCTCGAGATGAAGAACGGCTACATCATCACCAAGGGCGGCCTGAACGGTTTCGCGACCGCGACGAGCGTGCCGGGTGTGTTCGCCGCCGGCGACGTGCAGGACCATATCTATCGCCAGGCGATCACGAGCGCGGGCACCGGCTGTATGGCCGCGCTCGATGCACAGCGCTATCTCGAGACCATCAACGAGATGGCCGGCGAGCACGCGATGAGCGCGGAAGCGGACCGGTGATCCGCTGATCCGCGGCGCCATACGGCGACACGATGTCGCGACAATGGTCGCGACAGTAAAATGACGGTAGCGCGCAGCGCTGCCGTCATTGGCTCACGAAGGCCGCGGCTGCAATGCCGGCGGCCTTTGTCGTTTTTGCCGCCTCAGCTTCGCACCACCCACCGACCTCTCCGCCTGTATTGCCGACATGCCGAAGAATCAGCCCCATCCGAACGAACCGAAACGCCCGCAAGCCGCCCCGCGCCCCGCACCCGCTACAGCCGCGCCCGCCGTTGCGCCGAAGCTCGATCGCGCGTCCGGGCTCGCCGGACTCGGTGCGTTGCGTGAAGCGTTGAAGGGTGACGCCGAGCGGCGCGAGCGCGAACAGGCGGCGGCGCGAGCGGCGCAGCGCGAAGCGGCCGCCGACGCCGATCTGTTCCGCCGCGAGATCGGCGAAGTCGCGCCGCTCGCGATTCCGCCACGTGCGACGCTCACGCGCAATCCCCCGCCGCCGCTGCCGGTGCAGACGCTGCTCGATGAGGAAGCGGTGCTGCACGAAGCGATTTCCGATGAGTTCGACCCCGAAGTGCTGCTCGAAACCGACGAAACGCTGTCGTATTGCCGCCCCGGCGTGAGCCGCGACGTCGTGCGCAAGCTGCGGCGCGGCGACTGGATCGTGCAGGCGCAGATCGACCTGCACGGCATGCGGCGCGAGGAAGCACGCGAAGCGCTCGCGGAATTCATTCGCGAATCGGTCAAGCGCGGCCTGCGCTGCCTGCGCGTGATTCACGGCAAGGGTTTGGGGTCGATCGGCAAGGAACCGGTGCTGAAAGGCAAAGTGCGCGCGTGGCTCGTGCAGAAAGCCGAAGTGATCGCGTTCTGTCAGGCGCGCCCGCATGACGGCGGCGCCGGCGCGGTGGTCGTGCTGTTGCAGCCGGGATCGTTGCCGCCGCACGGGACAAACCTGAAGGTCTGAGGTCGATTTTTTCGGCCGTCGTTCGTCGTGGGGTAAACGGCCAGCCTGGCCGTCGCGCGGTGGCTCTCGTCGCCACCGTGGATTCGTGCTGTGCAACCTTCAAAGGTGATCGCGATGCCCCTGAAGCTTTATGCCCATCCGTTCTCGTCGTACTGCCAGAAGGCCTTGACCGCGTTGTACGAAAACGGCACGCCGTTCGAGATGCGCGTGCTCGCGTACGACGACCCGCAGATCATGGCCGAATTCGCCGCGCTGTGGCCGATCAAGCGCTTCCCGGTGCTCGTCGACGGCGGACGCACGGTGGTCGAGGCGACCATCATCATCGAATATCTGGGCCTGCAGTATCCGGGGCCTGTCGCGTTGTTGCCGGCCGATCCGCGCGCCGCGCTCGAGGTGCGCATGTTGGACCGCTTCTTCGACAACTACATTTCGACGCCGCAGCAAAAGGTCGTGTTCGATAGCCTGCGTCCCGAAGCCGAGCGCGACGCGCGTGGCGTCGCCGATGCACGCGCGATGCTCGACACCGCTTATGCCTGGCTCAACCGCCACATGGCCGAGCGCGAATGGGCCGCCGGCGACAGCTTCAGCCTCGCCGACTGCGGCGCCGCCCCGTCTCTGTTCTACGCCGACTGGACGCATCCGATCGACCCCGCGTTCGCGCACGTGCGCGCGTACCGGCAGCGGCTGCTCGCGCGGCCGTCGTTCGCCCGCGCGGTCGACGAGGCGCGACCGTATCGGCCGCTATTTCCGCTCGGTGCGCCAGACCGGGATTGAGCCGCGAGCGGCGGTGGCAGATTCGCGCGAACGGGGCACGGCAGACAACCTGATTTCGTGGCTGTAGACTTCCTGTCGTGTCGCAAGCCTGCCCCGCCCTTCTTTTGGCTCACCACCCACAAGGCACACCATGGACCGTTTCGAAGCGATGGAGATCTTCACGCGCGTGGTCGAAGCGAACAGCTTCACCAAGGTCTCGGAATCGCTCGATCTGCCACGCGCGAAGGTCAGCCGCACGATCCAGGCGCTCGAGGAACACGTCGGCGTGCGGCTCCTGAACCGCTCGACGCGTCAGGTCAGCGTGACCGAAGACGGCGCGTCGTTCTACGAGCGCTGCGTGCGCATTCTCGCCGACGTCGCCGATGCCGAGTCGTCGCTATCGAACAAGCGTGAGAATCCGGCCGGCACGATCCGCGTCGACACGTCCGGCACGCTCGCGCGCTCGCTGCTGCTGCCCGCGCTCGACGACTTCTACGAACAATACCCCGCGATCGACGTGCGTCTCGGTCTCGCGGATCGCAACATCGATCTGATCCAGGACGGCGTCGATTGCGTGATTCGCATGGGCACGCTCGAAGAGTCGAGCCTCGTCGCGAAGCGCATCGGGCTTGCGCGCATCGTCACATGCGCGTCGCCCGCATATCTGCAGAAGTTCGGCACGCCGACCACGCTGGCCGAGCTCGGCGAGCATCGCGCGGTCAACTACGTGTCCGCGCGCAGCGGCCGTACCTTCCCGTTCGAATTCGAAGTCGACGGCGAAATCGAGCGCATCGCGATGGACAGCACGCTCGCCGTCAACGACGGCTCCGTCTACATCACCGCGGGCGTGCTGGGCCACGGCATCATCCAGCCGTCGCGCTTCATGGTCGCCGAGCTGATCGAGCAAGGCGCGCTCACGGAGATTCTCGGCAACTACACGAGCCCCGGCACGCCGCTGTCGATCCTGTATGCGCACCGCCGCAATCTGAGTTCGCGGCTGCGCGCGTTCATCGATTGGGTCGGCGAGCTCGCGCGCAGCAATCCGGATTTGCGTTTGCCAGAGTCGGCATGACGGCTGCAAAAAAAGCAAAAGCCCCACGCGCAACTGAACGCATGGGGCTCTTCTGAAGCGACGTCTCTAGCGCGTATGCGACCGCTTACGCAATGCGCTCTTCATTCGCGGGATCGAACAACACCGCCTTCGACGTATCGAACAGCAGCGTCGCGTTCTTCTCCGGTTGCGGGTTCGACGCCGGGTGCACGCGGCTCACGATGCGCTTGCCGTTGACCTGCGCGAACACCAGCGTGTCCGGACCGGTCGGCTCGATCACGTCGACCTTCACTTCGACCGGCTGCAGCTTCGAGTCGTCGCCGTGCGCGCTGCGCGCATCGGTGATGCGCTCCGGACGCAGACCGAGAATCACGTTGTTGCCGACGTGCGAGCGCACCTTCGCCGAATCGAACGGCAGCACCAGCACCTTGCGCGCGATGCCCGTATCGAGTTCGATGCCGACGCCCGAGCCCTGCTCGACCAGCCTGCCTTCGATGAAGTTCATCGGCGGTGCGCCGATGAAGCCCGCGACGAACAGGTTCGAGGGCGAGTCGTAGATTTCCTGCGGCGCGCCGAACTGCTGCACGATGCCGTCCTTCATCACCGCGATGCGGTCGCCGAGCGTCATCGCTTCGATCTGGTCGTGCGTCACGTAGACGATCGTCGTACCGAGGCGCTGATGCAGCAGCTTGATTTCCGAGCGCATTTCGATACGCAGCTTCGCGTCGAGGTTCGACAGCGGCTCGTCGAACAGGAACATCACCGGATCGCGCGCCAGTGCGCGGCCCATTGCGACACGCTGACGCTGGCCGCCCGACAGCTGGCCCGGCTTGCGGTCGAGCAGATGCTTGATCTGCAGCGTGTTAGACACGCGCTCGACGATCTGCGTCTGCTCCTGCTTCGGCACCTTGCGGATGTTCAGGCCGAACGAGATGTTGTCGCGCACCGTCATCGACGGATACAGCGCGTACGACTGGAACACCATCGCGATGTCGCGATCTTTCGGCGACAGGTTGTTGACGGTCTTGCCGTCGATCTGGATCTCGCCCTTGGTCACGGTTTCGAGACCGGCAATCATGTTGAGCAGCGTCGACTTACCGCAGCCCGAGCCGCCGACCAGAATCAGGAACTGGCCGTCTTCGATGTCGATGTTGACACCCTTCAGAACCGGCACCCCGTTCGGGTAGGTCTTGTACACGTCACGGATGGAAAGGCTTGCCATGCTGTGAATCCTCTTGTCTCTGGTACTGCCTGAAAACGTCTGTCTGACGGCGGCGCCCGATCAGTCACGCTGATTGGCCGAAGCGCCGCCGCGCTCTCGGGGGCACGCCCCCGGGGTCGAGCTGGTTAGCCCTTCACCGCGCCCGCGGTCAGGCCGCGCACGAAGTAACGTCCGGCGATGATGTAGACGAGCAGCGTGGGCAGCGCCGCGATGATCGCGCCGGCCATGTCCACGTTGTATTCCTTCACGCCGGTCGAGGTGTTCACGAGATTGTTCAGCGCCACGGTGATCGGCATCGAGTCGACGCCGGAGAACACGATACCGAACAGGAAGTCGTTCCAGATCTGCGTGAATTGCCAGATCAGGCACACCATGAAGATCGGCAGCGACACCGGCAGCAGAATCTTCGTGAAGATCGTGAAGAAACCCGCACCGTCGATACGCGCCGCCTTCACGAGTTCAGCCGGCACGCTCACGTAGAAGTTGCGGAAGAACATCGTGGTGAACGCGATACCGTAGATCACGTGCACGAGCACCAGACCGCTCACCGTGTTCGACAGGCCGAGGATACCTTCGAGGCGCGCCATCGGCAGCAGGATCGCCTGGAACGGGATGAAGCAGCCGACCAGCAGCATCGTGAAGATCGGATCGGCGCCGCGGAAACGCCAGTGCGTGAGCACGTAGCCGTTGAACGCGCCGATGATCGACGAGATCAGCACGGCCGGAATCACCATGCGCACCGAGTTCATGAAGAACGGCTGCATGCCGTCGCAACGCACGCCCGTGCATGCGCCGCTCCACGCCTTGATCCACGGCGCGAAGGTCCAGCTCGTCGGCGGCGTCAGCAGGTTGCCGGTGCGCAGCTGATCGATGTCCTTGAACGACGTCGACAGCATTACGTACAGCGGAAACAGGAAGTACAGCGCGAACAGAAGCAGGGCCGCGTAAATGACGGCACGGCTCATCGCCATCTTAGGTTGCATTGCGGGTGCTCCTCGATTCCAGATACATCAGCGGCACGAGCACGGCCACCACGGTGGCGAGCATCATGATCGACGAGGCCGCGCCGACGCCGAGCTGCCCGCGATTGAACGAAAACGTGTACATGAAGATGGCCGGCAGCGACGACGACGTGCCCGGACCGCCGGCGGTCAGCGCGACGACCAGGTCGAACGTCTTGATGGTGATGTGGCAAAGAATCAGCAGCACGGAGAAGAACACCGGCCGCATGCTCGGAATCACGATCTTGCGGTAGATGGTCGGCAGGCCCGCGCCGTCCATCTGCGCGGCCTTGAAGATTTCACTGTCGACGCCGCGCAAACCGGCGAGGAACAGCGCCATCACGAAGCCGGTGGATTGCCAGACCGCCGCGATCACGATACAGAAGATCGCCCGGTCCGGGTCGCCGAGCCAGTTGAACTCGAAGCTCGTCCAGCCCCAGTCGTGAAACACCTTCTCGATGCCGATGCCCGGCGACAGAATCCATTGCCACGCGGTGCCGGTCACGATGAACGACAGCGCCATCGGATACAGGAACACGGCGCGCAGCGCGCCTTCGTTGCGGATCTGCTGATCGAGCAGGATCGCGAGCAACAGACCCAGACCGATGCAGATACCGATGAACGGAATGCCGAACCAGCCGAGGTTCTCGGCCGAAGTCCAGAACACGTCGTTCTGGAACAGCTCGCGATAGCGGTCGAGACCCGCGAACTCCCAACGAGGCATCAGTCGCGAAGTAGACAGCGACAGATAGCCGGTAATTGCGATAAAGCCATACACGAAGATGAGGCTAATCACGACGCTGGGTGCGAGCACCAGCTTCGGAATATAGCGATCGGCAAGGGCCGCCATGGGCGACGTGCGGCGGGCGACGGTGGCCGTTTTCCCGTTCCCGCTGATGGAAGCAGTCACTACTCGACTCCTGCTGAAACTGTACCGCCGGGCTGCCCGTGCGCGAATGGCGCGGGACCGCGACGGCCTGGGTGTGACTCCATGAAACCCGGGTGAGCCGCGTTGTGCCGGACCGCACTGCGAATCAAAGCAGATGAGGTCCGACCCGACACGGCCCGAAGAGCGCGCCCAGCGCTTCGGATGCAAGCGGCCGGGCGCAACGCTTCGTACTTGCGCTTACTTGGTCTTCGCTGCCTTCGCGAGAGCCTGAACCGCGGTCTTCGAATCTTGCTGCGAGTTCATGAACTTCGTGACGACGTCGGAGATCGCGCCTGCCGCGGCATCCGGCTGAGCCATGCCGTGAGCGAGCGACGGCACATAACCGCCGGCCTTGATCGCGATCTGCTCATCCGCGTACGACTTCTTCGCGCAGTCGTCGAACTTGTCCATCGGCACGCCGAGACGCACCGGGATCGAACCCTTGTACAGGCTGAACTGCTCCTGGAACTCCGGCGACATGATCGTCTTCGCGAGGGAGAGCTGGCCCGGCGTCGCGGCCTTCTGGCCCTTCTGCTGGAAGAACACGAACGAGTCGACGTTGAACGTGTAGGCCTTGTCCGTTTGCGGCACCACCGCGCAGATGTAGTCCGTGCCCGACTTCTTGCCGGCGTTGGTGAACTCGCCCTTCGCCCAGTCGCCCATGAACTGCATGCCGGCCTTGCCGTTGATGACCATCGCCGTGGCGAGGTTCCAGTCACGGCCCGTGCGGCCGGCGTCGAAGTAGCCCTGGATCTTGCGGACCGTGTCGAACACCTGAACCATCTTTTCCGAGGTCAGGGTCTTCTCGTCGAGGTCGACGAGCGCCTTCTTGTAGAAGTCCGCGCCTTCCGACAGCACGACGTCTTCCCACAGCGTCAGGTCTTGCCACGGCTGGCCACCCATCGCGATCGGCTGGATGCCCGCGGCCTTCATCTTGTCGGCCACCGCGAAGAACTCAGGCCACGTGGTCGGCACCTTGCCGCCTGCCTTGTCCAGTGCTGCCTTGTTGATGTACAGCCAGTTCACGCGATGCACCGAGAACGGCGCGCCGACATAGTGGCCGTCCGCTTGCATGATCTTGTCGACTTGCGGCGGCAGGTTCTTCTTCCAGTCGCCCGCGACCGAGTCGATCGGCACCAGCACGCCCTGCGAAGCCCAGTCCTGGATCAGCGGACCCTTGATCTGCGCGGCGCTCGGCGCGTTGCCCGAGATCACCTGCGTCTTCAGTGCCGTCATCGCAGCCGCGCCAGCGCCGCCTGCGACCGCGAAGTCCTTCCACGTGTAGCCCTGCTTCGTCATGTCGTCCTTGAGGACGCCGACGGCCCTGGACTCGCCGCCCGAAGTCCACCAGTGCAGCACTTCGATCGACTCGGCGGCCTGCACGGCCGACACGCCACACATCAGACCCGCAGCGCACAGAGCGCCCATGATCGCGCGAAATTTCATTGCTTATCTCCTCCAGACACCTGAACAAAAAAACGAATGGCCCCTGATGTCGCCAGGGTGCTGTGGTTGGTTCAAACAGGCAAAAACTGGGCGATCGAGCACGGTCGGGAGCATGCGCCAAGGCATGTGCCGGCGGACCGATGTCCGGCCGCTAGACGCTCAAGAGGTGAGTGGTTCGGGATGCAACTGACTGTCTCCTCTTTTGATTTTTGCCTGCCCGCATCGCGCGGCAGACTCGAGGTACCTCATACACCAATCCGACGCCAGCCTGACGTCGGCCACGGAAACGACCCGCAAGCCCGTCGACTCCCCGGCTTTCCGTAAGGTCCGCCGGCACCCTGCTGGCGCGTACCGGAAAGCGTTGCCCCATTGTCCGTTAGCATGCCGGGGACGCCCGCCGATTCGCAAAAAGCGTGCAATTCGTCTGCACAGCGCACGCTTTTTTCTTCGAATTAACGCTACCTCTTGATTTGGATTGTAGTTAAACTACAATTCAGTGTCAAAAAATATTTTATTGGACTACGGTCGCTCTTCCAGGTCGCTGCACGTGCAGTGTCCGATCAGCGCGGCGGCCGTTCAGGACATCGACGGAGACTCATGCATACCGACTCAAGCTTTACCTTCGTTCTCTTCGGCGGCACCGGCGACCTGTCGATGCGCAAGATCCTGCCCGCGCTGTTCGAGGCGCACCGCGCGGGCGGCATGCTCGCCGATAACGGCAAGATCGTCGCGGTCGCGCGGCACATCGCGGATCGCGGCGAGTACCTGCAGTGGGTCGACGGGCACGTCAAGCCGCACGTGTCGAAAAACGGCCTCGACGAAGCCGCGTGGACGAGCTTCCTCGCGCGCATCGAGTTCGTGAAGATCGATCTCGGCAATCCGGATGACTTCGCGCAACTGCGCGACGCGATCCAGGATATGCCCGGCATCCGCGTGTTCTATCTGGCGACCGGTCCGTCGCTGTTCGTGCCGATCTGCCATGCGCTCGCCGCGGTGGGTCTGAATAACAACGCGCGCATCGTGCTCGAGAAGCCGCTCGGCTACGACCTGAAGTCGTCGAACGCAATCAACGACGCGGTCGGCGAAATCTTCGCGGAAGAGCAGATCTACCGGATCGATCATTACCTCGGCAAGGAGCCGGTGCAGAACCTGCTCGCGCTGCGCTTCGGCAATGCGCTGTTCGAGCCGCTGTGGCGCCGCGAGTGGGTCGAGAGCATCCAGATCACGATCGCCGAGGAACTCGGCGTCGAAGCGCGTGGCGATTTCTACGACAATACCGGCGCGCTGCGCGACATGGTGCAGAACCACCTGCTGCAGCTGCTGTCGATCGTCGCGATGGAGCCGCCCCACTCGATGGATTCCGACTCGGTTCGCGACGAGAAGCTGCGCGTGCTGCGCGCGCTAAAACCGGTCGATTCGCAGGAAATCGGCAAGGTCGCGGTGCGCGGCCAGTATCATTCGGGCGTGATCCGCGGCAACACGGTGCCGGCCTACGCGACCGAGCATGGCGTGAAGCCGGACAGCTCGACCGAGACCTTCGTCGCGCTGAAGGTCGAGATCGAGAACTGGCGCTGGGCCGGCGTGCCGTTTTTCCTGCGTACCGGCAAGCGGCTCGCCGATCGCGTCGCCGAGATCGTCGTGAATTTCCGTGCGGTGCCGCATTCGGCGCTTGGCGCGTCGGCGCTGCGCGCGGGCGCGAACCGCCTCGTGATCCGTCTGCAGCCGAACGAGACGATTCGTCTGTACTGTCTCGCGAAGCAGCCCGGCGAGGGTATGAACCTCGCGAGCGTGTACCTCGATCTCGCGTTCGACCGGTTCTTCCGCGAAGGCCAGATGGAGGCGTATCAGCGGCTGCTGCTCGACGTGATTAACGGGCGCCTCGCGCTGTTCGTGCGGCGCGACGAACAGGAAGCCGCATGGCGCTGGGTCGAGCCGATCCTGAACGAATGGAAGGCTTCGACCAAGCCGCCCAAGCCGTACGCGGCCGGCACGTGGGGACCGGCCGCGGCGAGCGCGATGCTCGCCCAGCACGGGACCTGCTGGCTCGAAGAAGAGAATTGAGTTTGATGAATTGACAGACGGCGCCGCGCGCGATGAACATTTCGGCGCGCGGCGCCGGCGACACCACCGACGAACTGAACGGAGTCGCGCCGGTATCGCGTCAGGCATCTGCGGGCCACCCCGCCATGCAGGCATCGCGCGACAGCAGTCAGGCTGATTCCGCAGATCCAACAAGAATGCAGCACGGAGGAGAAGTGATCGAGCTTCACGCTTTCGACGACCAGCGCGCCCAATCCGACGCGCTGGCGAAAGCGGTGGGCGACGCATTACATGCGTCGCTTGCCGCACAGGCGGCCGGCACCGGGACGTCAACCCCGCTCGCGCGCCCGGCCATGCTGGCCGTGTCCGGCGGCAGCAGCCCGCGTCCGTTTCTGCAAACGTTGTCTACGCAGACGTTCGACTGGCCCCGCATCGCGATCACGCTGGTCGACGACCGCTGGGTGCCGGAGACCGATGGCGCGAGCAATGCGCAGCTCGTGCGCGCCACGTTGCTGCAGAACGCCGCGCAACACGCGACCTTCTGGCCGCTCGTCGACATCAGCCAGGATCTGCACTCGCACGTTGCCGCGCTGAACGCGGACGCGCGCTTCGCCACGGCACCCGACGTCGCGGTGCTGGGCATGGGCGAAGACGGCCACACCGCGTCGATCTTCGCCGATGCGCCCGAATGGGATCACGCGATCACCACGACCGAGCGTTTCGTCGCGGTGCATCCGGGCGCGGCGCCGCACGCGCGCGTGAGCTGGTCGCTGTCCGCGCTGAAGGACGTCAAGCATCTGTTTCTGCTGATTGCAGGACCGCGCAAGATGGACGTGCTCAACGCCGCATCCGCTGCGCTACAAAAAAATGCCATCTCGCAACTGGCAAACGACAAGGGAGTGAGACTCGATGTCTACTGGTGTGCAAACTAAAGCTGTGCCGGGCGCGGCCCAGCACGCCGATGGACCGAGGCTGCTGGCCGACATCGGCGGTACCAATGCGCGTTTCGCGCTCGAGACGGGCCCCGGCGAAATCGGTTCGGTGCAGGTCTATCCTTGCGCCGAGTATCCGAGCGTCGCCGACGTCATCAAGACGTATCTGAAGGACACGAAGATCGGCCGCGTCAATCACGCGGCGATCGCGATTGCGAACCCGGTCGACGGCGACCAGGTCAGCATGACCAATCACGACTGGACCTTTTCGATCGAAGCGACGCGCCGCACGCTCGGCTTCGACACGCTGCTCGTCGTCAACGACTTCACCGCGCTCGCGATGGCGCTGCCGGGCCTCACCGACACCCAGCGCGTGCAGGTGGGCGGCGGCCAGCGCCGGCCCAACAGCGTGATCGGCCTGCTCGGCCCCGGCACCGGCATGGGCGTGTCGGGCCTCATCCCCGCCGACGATCGCTGGATCGCGCTCGGCAGCGAAGGCGGCCACGCCACCTTCGCGCCCGCCGACGAACGCGAAGAGATCGTGCTGCACTACGCGCGCAAGAAGTGGTCGCACGTGTCGTTCGAACGGGTGGCCGCGGGTCCGGGCCTCGAGGTGATCTATCGCGCGCTCGCGGGCCGCGACAAGAAACGCGTGCCGGCCAGCGTCAATCCGGCCGATGTGGTCAAGCGCGCGCACGAAGGCGAGCCGCTCGCGGCCGAATCGGTCGACGTGTTCTGCGGCATCCTCGGCACCTTCGCCGGCAATATCGCGGTGACGCTCGGCGCGCTCGGCGGCATCTATATCGGCGGCGGTGTCGTGCCGCGTCTCGGCGAGTTGTTCGCGCGTTCGTCGTTTCGCCAGCGCTTCGAGGCGAAGGGCCGCTTCGAGGCGTATCTGCAGAACGTGCCGACCTACGTGATCACCGCCGAATACCCGGCGTTCCTCGGCGTATCGGCGATTCTCGCGGAGCAGTTGTCGAACCGCGCGGGCGGCAGCTCGTCGGCGGTGTTCGAGCGGATTCGCCAGATGCGCGACGCGCTGACGCCGGCCGAGCGCCGCGTCGCCGACCTCGCGCTGAACCATCCGCGTTCGATCATCAACGATCCGATCGTCGACATCGCGCGCAAGGCCGACGTCAGTCAGCCGACCGTGATCCGCTTCTGCCGCTCGCTCGGCTGCCAGGGGCTGTCCGATTTCAAGCTCAAGCTCGCGACCGGTTTGACCGGCACGATTCCGGTCAGCCATAGCCAGGTGCATCTCGGCGACACCGCGACCGACTTCGGCGCGAAGGTGCTCGACAATACCGTGTCGGCGATCCTGCAGTTGCGCGAGCATCTGAACTTCGAGCACGTGGAACGCGCGATCGACCTGCTGAACGGTGCGCGCCGCATCGAGTTCTACGGGCTCGGCAACTCGAACATCGTCGCGCAAGATGCGCACTACAAGTTCTTCCGCTTCGGTATTCCGACCATCGCGTACGGGGATCTGTACATGCAGGCGGCCTCGGCCGCGCTGCTCGGCAAGGGCGACGTGATCGTCGCGGTGTCGAAGTCGGGGCGCGCGCCCGAGCTGCTGCGCGTGCTCGACGTCGCAATGCAGGCCGGCGCGCAGGTGATCGCGATCACCTCGAGCAACACGCCGCTCGCGAAGCGCGCGACCGTCGCGCTGGAAACCGATCACATCGAGATTCGCGAGTCGCAACTGTCAATGATCTCGCGCATCCTGCACCTCGTGATGATCGACATTCTGGCGGTCGGCGTGGCGATTCGCCGCGCGGTGCCGAGCGATGAAGTGGCCGAGACCGTCGAGAAAGCGCGCGAAGGCGCCGACGACGACGCGACGGCCGTACTCGACTGGCTGAGTCACGGCGCGGCTTCGTCGGCGCGCGACTGAGGCTGACTTAGCGCTGTCCGCTTCGCTTGCGGCGGACGAACCCGCGGCGCGTGCATCGTCTCCGATGCGTACGCCGCGGGTTTTTCTGTTCGGGGGACACGAAAAGCGATCGATAATAAGCGCTCTATCGCTTCAGACGAACCGCGCGTCCATGATCATTCGCCCGCATCTCCACTGGTTCCGCATGCTGCTCGCGTGGCGCGGCTCGGTGCTGCCGCAGTTGCTGCCGCGGCTTTTTCTGATCTTCATCATCTCGATCATTGCGCTCGCCGCGCACGATCATCTGCTGCCCGTCAGCCTGAACCTGAACTCGATCGCGCCGTTCTCGCTGGTCGGCATTGCGCTCGCGGTGTTTCTCGCCTTTCGCAACAACGCGAGCTACGACCGCTGGTGGGAAGCGCGCAAGCTGTGGGGGCAATTGCTCAACGAGTCGCGCTCGCTGACGCGCGAGGCGCTGACGTTGCCATCGCGCGAGTTGCCCAAAGAAGAAGCCGCCGCGTTCCTGGCGATTCTTAGCGCGCTCCCGCATGCGCTGCGTCACCAGTTGCGCAAGACCGAACCGCGCGACGACCTTGCCGCGCGGCTGCCCGGCGCACTGCTCGAACGTGTGATGGGATCACGCTACAAGCCGGCCACGCTGATGCTGTGCCTCGGCGAATGGGTGCAGCGCGCGGCGCGCGCGGGCACTCTCGATCCGATCACGGCGCTCGCGTTCGACCGCAATCTGAACGGACTATCGGACGTGATCGGCGGCTGCGAGCGCATCGCTTCGACGCCGTTGCCGTTCGCGTATTCGGTGATGATCCACCGCACCGTGTACTTCTTCTGCGCGTCGCTGCCGTTCGGGCTCGTCAACAGCATCGGTATTTTCACGCCGGTGTTCGCGGTGTTCGTCGCGTACACGTTCATGGCGCACGAAGCGATCGCGTCGCAGCTCGAAGAACCGTTCGGCACCGACGACAACGACCTCGCGCTCAACACGATGTCCGCAATCATCGAGGATGCGATGCGCGATCTGCGCGGCGAGCCGGCGCTCGCGGCGCCGCAGCCGCGCGCAGACGGGGTTCAATGGGATTGAATCTGCGGCGGGTCGCGCCGCTCGGCGGCCGTCAGTGGTTGCCGGCCGTTTCGGAGAGCCGTTTGATCGTCGCGACGCGCGCGCCGATGATGTCGATACGTCCGCGCTCGTCGACGAGCGGCGTCGATGCCGTCAGATACGCATTCCACGCGCGTTGCGCGTGCACCAGCGTCGGCCGCGACTTCGCCGGCATCTTCGCTTCGAGCACACGGTAGTAGCGGTTCAGATCGAACATCGCGTGTTCGCAACGCGCATCGGCGTTGCACGCGCGCGGCCGGCGCGGCGCCGGACCGCTCGCATCGGCGAGCGCGCTGCGCAGCACGAGCGCGCGGTCGCGCACCGGCTGCAGTTGCATGTCGGCTTCGGAAAGCACGTACATCGAGCCCTGGGTCGTTGCGAACACCGCGGCGAGCAGCTGCTTCTCGGCATCGCGCGACGCGAGCCAGCTCGACTGGCTCTTTTCCCATAGCCTGCGCCGCGCGGGCGGCACCTTCGCGAGCAACTGCTGGTACGCGCTATCGACCGCGGCCATCCAGCCGATGCGCGCATTGTCCATGCACTGCACCTGCCCGATCGTCGTCGACATGTCGGCGCGCGCGAGACACGTGCGCATCGCGGCATCGATCGGATCGGCGGCGGCCACCTCGGCATGCGCCGCCGGACTAGCGATGGCGACGAGCACCAGCGTACCGGCCGTGAGCGCGAAGCTCAGCACGCCGGCCCCGCGCCGCCAAGGCCCGATAGCGGGCAGGCCCGTCAGCAACTTCACCCACGCCATCGTCAGAAGCGCACGCAATCGACGAAATATTCGATGCGCCCGTTGACCATTTCGCCGACGAGCCCATGGATATCCGTATGGAAGCCCGGGAAGCGCTCGTTGAACTCGCGCGCGAAACGCAGATAGTTGACGATCGTCTTGTTGAAGCGCTCGCCCGGAATCAGCAGCGGGATGCCCGGCGGATACGGCGTCAACAGGATCGACGTGACGCGGCCTTCGAGTTCGTCGATCGGTACCCGGTCGATCTCGCGGTGCGCGAGCTTCGCGAATGCGTCGGACGGCTTCATCGCCGGCTCCATGCTCGACAGGTACATCTCGGTCGTCAGACGGGCGATGTCGTTCGCGCGATACACGCTGTGGATCTGCTGGCACAGATCGCGCAGGCCGACACGCTCGTACATCGGATGATGCGCGACGAACTCGGGCAGCACGCGCCACAGCGGCTGGTTGGTGTCGTAGTCGTCCTTGAACTGCTGCAGCTCGGTCACCATCGAGTTCCAGCGGCCCTTCGTGATGCCGATCGTGAACATGATGAAGAACGAGTACAGGCCCGTCTTCTCGACGATGATGCCGTGCTCGGCCAGGTACTTCGTGACGATCGCCGCCGGAATGCCGGTGTCGTCGAAGCCGCCGTCCATGTTGAGACCGGGCGTGACGATCGTCGCCTTGATCGGGTCGAGCATGTTGAAGCCTTCGGCGAGCGGGCCGAAGCCGTGCCACGCGTCGTCCGGACGCAGCATCCAGTCTTCGCGCGAGCCGATGCCTTCCTCGGCGAACTGGTCCGGGCCCCACACCTTGAAGAACCAGTCGTCGCCGTATTCGGTGTCGACCTTGGTCATCGCGCGGCGGAAGTCGAGCGCTTCGGCGATCGATTCCTCCACTAGCGCGGTGCCGCCGGGCGCTTCCATCATCGCCGCGGCGACGTCGCACGAAGCGATGATCGCGTACTGCGGGCTCGTCGACGTATGCATCAGATACGCCTCGTTGAAGCGATGCTTGTCGAAGCGGCTGTTCTTCGAATCCTGCACGACGATCTGCGACGCCTGCGAGATGCCGGCGAGCAGCTTGTGCGTGGAGTGCGTCGCATACACCATCGCGCCGATGCGCGGACGGCCCGCGCCGATCGCGTGCATGTCCTGGTAGAACTCGTGGAATTCAGCGTGCGGCAGCCACGCTTCGTCGAAGTGCAGCGTGTCGAGCCATTCGCCCAACATCTCCTTGATCATCTCGACGTTGTAGACCACGCCGTCGTACGTGCTTTGCGTGATCGTCAGGATGCGCGGCTTCAGGTTCGGGTTCTTCGCGAGCGCTTCGCGCGCGAACGGATTCGCCTCGATCTTCTTGCGGATGTTCTCCGGTTCGAACTCGCTGCGCGGGATCGGGCCGATGATGCCGAAGTTGTTGCGGGTCGGCGTCAGGAACACCGGAATCGCGCCGGTCATCGTGATCGCGTGCAGGATCGACTTGTGGCAGTTGCGGTCGACCAGCACGATGTCGCCCGGCGCAACCGTGCCGTGCCAGACGATCTTGTTCGACGTCGACGTGCCGTTGGTCACGAAGAACACGTGGTCGGCGCTGAAGATGCGCGCGGCGTTGCGCTCCGAGGCCGCGACTGGACCGGTGTGGTCGAGCAGCTGGCCGAGTTCGTCGACCGCGTTGCAGACGTCGGCGCGCAGCATGTTCTCGCCGAAGAACTGGTGGAACATCTGGCCGAGCGGGCTCTTCAGGAACGCGACGCCGCCCGAGTGGCCCGGGCAGTGCCACGAGTACGAACCCTCTTCCGCGTACTGCACCAGTTCCTTGAAGAACGGCGGCGCGAGCGAATCCAGGTACACCTTCGCCTCGCGGATGATATGGCGTGCGACGAACTCCGGCGTGTCCTCGAACATGTGGATGAAGCCGTGCAGTTCGCGCAGGATGTCGTTCGGCAGATGGCGCGAGGTGCGCGTCTCCCCGTACAGGAAAATCGGGATATCGGCATTGCGACGGCGCACTTCGGTCACGAACGCGCGCAGCGCGACGATCGCGGCCGCGAGCTCGGGTGTCTCGCCTTCGACGACCACGTTGTCGACGTACGGCAGCAGTTCGTCGTCGTCGATCGAGAGGATGAAGCACGACGCGCGGCTCGACTGCTGCGCGAACGAGGTCAGATCGCCGTAGCTCGTCAACCCGAGCACTTCCGCGCCTTCTTTCTCGATGGCTTCGGCCAAAGCCCGGATGCCGGAACCCGAGATGTTCTCGGAGCGGAAATCTTCGTCGATGATGACGACGGGGAAACGGAACTTCATGGGCGATTCTCCAAAAAGAAAACGACCGCTGCGTTACCTAGAAAGCGCAGCGGTCACCCGAATAACTGGTGGGTTCAGACGCTGCCGACGTCAGGTCTTCGGCAACGTGACGCCGTGCTGACCTTGATACTTGCCGCCGCGATCCGCGTACGACGTTTCACAAATCTCGTCGCTTTCGAAAAACAGCACCTGGGCGACGCCTTCGTTCGCGTAGATTTTCGCAGGCAAAGGTGTCGTATTCGAGAACTCGAGCGTGACGTGCCCTTCCCATTCCGGCTCGAACGGCGTCACGTTGACGATGATCCCGCAGCGCGCGTACGTCGACTTGCCGAGACACACGGTCAGCACGCTGCGCGGAATGCGGAAGTACTCGACCGTGCGCGCGAGCGCGAACGAGTTCGGCGGGATGATGCAGACGTCGCCCTTGAAATCGACGAAAGATTTCTCGTCGAAGTTCTTCGGATCGACGATCGTCGAGTTGATGTTGGTGAAGATCTTGAATTCGTCGGCGCAGCGGATGTCGTAGCCGTAGCTCGAGGTGCCGTAGCTGACAATCTTCCGGCCGTCTTGTGAGACGCGAACCTGATCGGGCGCAAACGGCTCGATCATCTTGTGCGACTCGGCCATGCGCCGGATCCACTTGTCAGATTTGATGGTCATAGGTGAACGCTGCTCGACGTGAATGTCAGGTGTGACGAAAAGATAGATGAAAACTGCCGGCGGCGCTGCGGCGCTCAGCCGGCGAAGGCCGCTTATTTTACGCGATCACGGAATCGCTGCCGCCGATGGCGTCATGTGCGCCACCGAGCGGTGGCCTGGCGGCGAAAGCGCGCTCGCCGTTCACTGCTGGCGAATCACGCCGCAGGCGATGGCCGTGCCAGCGCCATGCTGAGGGTACGCGTAGGGATCGGTCGCGTCGCGGTGCAGCAAAACCGCGCGCTGCAGCACCGAGCGGATGCCGTCGAGCGACACGTCCGGCGCGACGATGAAGCCGGTGGCCACGCCGTTCGCGTCCGCATGGATATTGCCCAGATCGCCCTCGACGCGCGCGCCGGCCTTGAGCCGTTCGGCGGCCGGTGAAAATACCGGACCGGCGCTGGAGCCGTCGGCGGCGTTGCAGTCGCCGCGCTCGTGCACCTGCAGCGCGTGGTCGCTATTGGGCGGCAAGCCGGTGAGATTGTAGGTGACCTGGACGCCGTCCGAGCGCTCGATGAAGGTCACGAGGCCGTGGGCCTGATTGCCCACGGTGGGCAGCAATTGCGCGTCGGCGCGCTTTTCCTGTGGTCTCAGGAAGACGCCACAGCCGCTCAACAGCACGCAGCCGGCAGTCAGAACGATGAACGCATGTACCGCGTGCCCGTCGATTCGTTTTCCCATGCGATCCTCTTGTCGGCCTGGCGGCCGCCCCTGCGGCCGCCGAGCCGAACTCGTGAAGTCGACATGATACCGCGAGAGCTCGTGAAAATAGGGATCGAGATCGCCCCTAATCCCTTGCCCGAACGGCCGCTCAGGTGTTCTGCACGACGATGTTCGGAAACTTCGAGCTCATGTCGCGCGCGCGTTCGGCGATATGCACCGCGACCTTGCGCGCGATCGAGCGATAGATCTCCGCGATGCGCCCGTTCGGGTCCGCGGCGACCGTCGGATGGCCCGAGTCGGCCTGTTCGCGGATCGTGATGTCGAGCGGCAGGCTGCCGAGCACGTCGACGCCATACTCCTTGCTCATGCGCTCGGCGCCACCGGCGCCGAAGATGTGCTCCTCGTGGCCGCAGTTCGAGCAGATGTGCAGACCCATGTTCTCGACGATGCCGAGGATCGGGATGCCGACCTTTTCGAACATCTTGAGGCCCTTCTTCGCGTCGAGCAGCGCGATGTCCTGCGGCGTCGTGACGATTACGGCGCCCGTGACCGGCACGCGCTGCGCGAGCGTCAGCTGGATGTCGCCGGTGCCGGGCGGCATGTCGACGATCAGGTAGTCGAGTTCGTGCCAGTTGGTCTGGCGCAGCAGCTGTTCGAGCGCCGAGGTCGCCATCGGGCCGCGCCATACCATCGGGTTGTCCGCCTCGATCAGGAAGCCTATCGAGTTGGCCTGCACGCCGTGGCCCGTCATCGGGTTCATCGATTTGTCGTCGGGCGATTCGGGGCGGCCCTCGATGCCGAGCATGGTGGGCAGCGACGGGCCGTAGATGTCGGCGTCGAGAATGCCGACCGACGCGCCCTCGCTCGCCAGCGCGAGCGCGAGATTCACGGCGGTCGTGCTCTTGCCGACGCCACCCTTGCCCGAGGCAACCGCGACGATGTTCTTCACACCGGGCAGCAGCTTCACGCCGCGCTGCACGGTGTGCGCGGCGATCTGCTGGGCTACCTCGACGCGTACGTTCGCGACGCCGGGCACCGCTCGCAACGCGTCGGCGAACTGCTGGCGGATCGCGTCGAACTGGCTTTTCGCCGGATAGCCGAGCATCACCTGAAGGCTGACCGCGTCGCCCTCCACAACCACGTTGCGGATGCTCTTCGCGGCCGCGTACGGCGCGCCCGTGTTGGGGTCTGTGACGGCCGCGACGGCGGCGTCGACCAAAGCCCGATCGATACTCATTGATACTCCGTGGGGAAGAGGTGCGGCGCGGCGAGATGGACGAATCGCCCACGCGGCGGAATTTGCAAGAAATTGTTATGCGGCATTGCGAAAATCTTACGTGCCGGGCACCCTTCGGGGCACGCGGGACGCCGTAGGGTCGCACCGCTGCTTGTTCAGGCATATTGTAGTGTCTGACGGCAGACGGTGCCCGAAGACCCTGCTTCGCTGTCGGACCGCGCGAAGCAAGGCGCAGAAATCGTTCCTGAACTTTCTGAGTGGTCGCTGAATTGCCGTAATGTTCGCTGCATAGACTGACCGCTACCCGCTGGTTTATTCGCACCCGAAAGGAAACCAAGATGAATGCAAGAATCATGACTCGCGTGGCCGTATTCGCTGTGGCAGGCTCACTTGTGGCAGGCTGCGCGACCCAACAGGGCACCAACACAGCAGTCGGCACGGGCGTGGGCGCCGGTGCCGGCGCCGCGCTCGGCGCGATTTTCGGCGGCGGCAAGGGCGCGGCGATCGGCGCGGCCACCGGCGCGGCGGTGGGCGGCATCACCGGCTACAACTGGGACAACATCCGCAACCGCATGTCGGGCGCGACCAAGGGCACCGGCACGCAAATCACCGAGCAGCCGGACGGCTCGCTGAAGCTGAACATCCCGAGTTCGGTCACGTTCGACACCAGCAGCTACGCGATCAAGCCGACGTTCGCGCCGGTACTCGACCAGCTCGCGCAGACGCTGCAGCAGAATCCGGAAGTCGTTGCATCGGTCGTCGGCCATACGGACAACACCGGCTCGCTGCAATACAACCAGACGCTGTCGGTCAACCGCGCGCAGAGCGTGACCGGCTATCTGACGCAACGCGGTATCGCGCCGCAGCGCCTGTCGGCCACCGGCATGGGCCCGAACCAGCCGATCGCCGACAACAACACCGAAGCCGGTCGTGCGGCGAACCGTCGCGTCGAGATCTACCTGCGGGCCACCGCCCAGCACGCGACGCAATAAGCGCAGGTCAAAAGGAGAGAAAGCGCCGCCGGGCCGGCCGGGTGTTGCGGCCACAGAGCCCGGCTGGCGGTCGGAACGAGCCGCCCGACCGGTTTGCCGGCAAATCGAAAAAAACTTCGAACTCTACGGAAAATCCGCGGTCTCTCTTTACGGTACGTGACTGGCGAAGCCGTCACGTCACCATTCTCCTCTTGTCGTTGTTGCTCCGGGGTTTATCGACCCCGGTTTTTTTTGCCCGCGCGGTTTTGCATCTCGCTCGCGGGCGTCGCCCCGGTTGTCCCTCACCGCGGCGCCGATCTCCGTCCGCTCTGCTCGTCCAGGCCGCCGCGTCCCAGCCCGCGTGCGGCGTGCGCCCTGCTAAAATCATCGTTTCGTCCCACCGCAGGCACCCCGATCCTTATGTCAGCACCCGCCACCGACCTCCGCGCAGGCGCGCCGTCAAGCCGCCGCCAGATTCTCGTCACGTCGGCCCTTCCGTATGCGAACGGGCAGATTCATATCGGCCATCTGGTCGAATATATCCAGACGGACATCTGGGTCCGGGCGCTGCGCATGCACGGCCACGAGGTCTACTACGTCGGCGCCGACGACACGCACGGCACGCCGGTCATGCTGCGCGCGGAAAAAGAAGGACTGACGCCGAAACAGCTGATCGATCGCGTGTGGCTGGAGCACAAGCGCGACTTCGACAGCTTCGGCATTTCGTTCGACAACTATTACTCGACCGATTCCGACGAAAACCGCGTGCTCAGCGAAAACGTCTACCTCGCGCTCAAGGAAGCGGGGCTGATCGACGCGCGCGAGATCGAACAGGCGTACGACCCGGTCAAGGAAATGTTCCTGCCGGACCGCTTCATCAAGGGCGAGTGCCCGAAATGCGGCGCCAAAGACCAATACGGCGACAGCTGCGAAGTCTGCGGCTCGACCTACCAGCCCACCGAGCTCGTCAATCCGTACTCGGTCGTCTCGGGCGCGACGCCGATCCGCAAGACCTCGACGCACTACTTCTTCCGCCTGTCCGATCCGCGCTGCGAGAACTTCCTGCGCGCGTGGGTCGGCGGCCTTGCGCAGCCGGAAGCCACCAACAAGATGCGTGAATGGCTCGGCGACGCCGGCGAAGCCAAGCTCGCCGACTGGGACATCTCGCGCGACGCGCCGTACTTCGGCTTCGAGATTCCGGGCGCACCCGGCAAATATTTCTACGTGTGGCTGGACGCACCGGTCGGTTACTACGCGAGCTTCAAGAACCTCGCCGAAAAGCGCGGCCTCGATTTCGACGCGTGGGTCCGCCAGGGGTCGACCGCCGAGCAGTACCACTTCATCGGCAAGGACATCCTGTATTTCCACACGCTGTTCTGGCCCGCGATGCTCGAATTCTCGGGCCATCGCACGCCGACCAACGTGTTCGCGCACGGCTTTCTGACCGTCGACGGCGCGAAGATGTCCAAGTCGCGCGGCACCTTCATCACCGCGCAAAGCGTGATCGACACCGGCCTGAATCCGGAATGGCTGCGCTACTATTTCGCGGCCAAGCTGAACAGCACGATGGAAGACCTCGACCTGAATCTGGACGACTTCCAGGCGCGCGTGAACAGCGATCTGGTCGGCAAGTACGTGAACATCGCGAGCCGCGCGGCCGGCTTCCTGATCAAGCGTTTCGACGGCCGCGTGCAGGACAGCGCGATGCACCATCCGCTGCTCGGCACGCTGCGCGCGGCGCTGCCGCAGATCGCCGCGCACTACGAGGCACGCGAGTACAGCCGCGCGCTGCGTCAAACCATGGAGCTCGCCGACGCGGTCAACGCGTACGTGGATACCGCGAAGCCGTGGGATCAGGCGAAAGACCCGGCCAACGCGGTCGCGCTGCACGAGACCTGCAGCGTCAGCATCGAGGCGTTCCGCCTGCTGTCGCTCGCGCTGAAGCCGGTGCTGCCGAAGCTGGCCGAAGCGGTCGAGGCGTTCCTCGGCATCGAGCCGCTCGTGTGGGCCGACGCCACCGTGCCGCTCAGCTCGGCGCGCCCGATCAACGCGTACAAGCATCTGATGACGCGCGTCGATCCGAAGCAGATCGAGGCGCTGCTCGCGGCCAATCGCGAGTCGCTGCAGGCCACGCCGGAAGCGGCGGCGGCCGACGCGAAGGCGAAGGCGAAGGCCCACGCCAAGGCCGCCGCCGCCGCGAAGGAAGAAGAGTCCGGCATCATCTCGATCGACGACTTCGCGAAAGTCGATCTGCGTATCGCGAAGATCGTCGACTGCAAGGCAGTGGAAGGCTCGGACAAGCTGTTGCAACTGACGCTCGACGTCGGCGAAGAGAAGACCCGCAACGTGTTCTCGGGCATCAAGTCCGCGTATCAGCCCGAGCAGCTGATCGGCAAGCTGACCGTGATGGTCGCGAACCTCGCGCCGCGCAAGATGAAGTTCGGCATGTCCGAAGGCATGGTGCTGGCGGCCTCGGCCGCGGACGAGAAGGCCGAACCGGGCCTCTACGTGCTCGAGCCGCATAGCGGCGCGAAGCCCGGCATGCGCGTGAAGTAACGCGCGGCGCTTTCGGGCGCCCCGACCCACCTCGCAGCACGCAGATATGACGAGAACGGCACGCTTCCAAGGCGTGCCGTTTTTTTATGCTGCCCTCATCACCACGCGATCCGATCGAAGCGCCGCGTGTAGAGCACGTCGGCGCCATAGAACGTGCCGCCGTAGACGACCAGCGACCAGTACCGCGTCAGATTGATCGTTGCCTTGATCGCATTGCTGGCCGACTGCAGCCCCTGCTCGTAGCCGATCACGAGCCACTCGTTGATCGCCTTCGACACCATCACGACTTGCGGATCGGTCAGACCGACATCGCTGCGGCCGATCGAAAACTCGTCGAGCCCGACGGTCTGCGCGATCCGCGCGCCCGTCGCACTGCCGAGCAGCGCGAGCGCGGTCGTCATCGTGCTCTGCTGGCCGAGGTTGTTGCCCTGGTCGGTGCCGTGGCCGAACAGCAGCCACGACAGCTTTTCGTTGTCCGGCACGCTCGGTTCCGACACGAGCCGCGCGACCGGCGCCTGCAGCGTGCCGGTAACCTGCACGCCGGCCTCGACCTGCTGGTTGCGGCGCATCGCGAGGATGTTGATGCCCGGATTCGTGACCGGCCCGTTGAACGTGAAGAAGCCGTTCTCGATCGTGAGCTTGCGGCCGAATGCGGTGTAGGTCGAACCCGGCGTGACGCGCACGTTGCCGACCGCGCGCAGCGGCGTATTCGGCGCGCTCGTCGCGGTGATCGTACCGGCGAGGCCGAGATCGGCGCCCTTGCCGCGGAAGCGGAAGTCGTTGCCGAGGCCGATCTCGATGTTCGCGCGTGGCGCGAACGGGCTCGCCGGCGGCTGACCGCCTTCGGTCGGACGCGGCCGGCCGCCCGAGCGCGTGCCGTCCGGGCGGATGATCACGACGTCGTCGCCGAGGCTCGGCGCGGCCTGCTCGGGCAGATCGAACAGCGCGCGGTCGACCACGAACTTGCCGTCGATCACTGGGCCGCGCTCCACGCCGCCGTTCGAGATGTTCGCGCTGCCCGACAGCGACAGATGGCGGTCCGGCGACGCGAACACATCGAGCTTGTCCGCGACGATGCTCGCGGTCATGTCCGGCTCCGCGCTGTCGAGGCGCACGCGGCCGGTCGCGCGCAGCGTGCCGCTCGCGCCGTGGAACTCGACCTGCTGGAAGTCCACCGTGTTCTGCGACAGCGCGATGCGCACCACGCCGTCCTTCAGTTGCACGCCCTGGCTCACGACCGTCGCGGACAGACCGTCGCCGGTCAGCGAGCCGGTCACGTTCGGCTTCGCGACCGTGCCGCCGAGCGCGAGTTGCAGCGCGAGACGGCCGTCGAGCAGGTAGCTCGGGCCGAGCAGGCCGCCCGTCGTGCGCAGCGACGGCACGTTCGCGTTGACGTTGCCCGACAGCGCGCTCTGCGGATCGACGGTCAACATGCCGTCGCGCAGCACGAGCGGCGTGTGCGCGTCGGCATCGATCACGCCGATGCGGCTCGCCTGCGCATGCACCGTCGCGTTGAGCCGGTTGCCGCCGGTGAATTCGGCGCGCGCGCGGATCGCGCCAATGCCCATCGACGCGAGCCCGCGGCCGATTTCGACCGTCACGTCGCCGCTGCGCCGGCGCAGCTCGATGTGGCCGCTGGCCGTCGCGCCGAGCGAGAAGTCCCAGTCGCCGTCGAACACGAGGTCGGTGCGCACGGCGGGCGGCTCGCCGGTGATCTGGCGACGCAGCTCCTGCAAGTGCGCGAGCGACACATCGGTCAGGCTGCCAGTCGACTGGATGCGGCCGTGATCGAACGCGAACGACTTCAGGGCCAGCACCGAGCCTTCAATCGTCAGGCGCGTCGCGCCGAGCGTCAGGTGGCCCGGCCCGGCACTGACCGCGAGCGGTGATTCGAGATTGAGCGCGGGCGTACCGCGATTCTGCAGACGCGTGACGGCGCCGTCCCAGCGCGAGCCGTCGCGCGTGTCGGTCAGCTTGCCGTTGGCGGCGAGCGTCAGGTCAAGCGGACGGTCCTGCAGCTTGCCGGTCGCGGCGGCTTCGAGCGTGTGTTTCGCACGCGTGCCGGACAGGCGGGCGCTCAGCGTGGCGAGGTCCACGCCGCCCGCGCTCACATTGCGCGCGTCGGTCGTGAACGCGAGCGCGCCGTTCGCGCCGTCGCGCAACTCGGCATGGCCTTGTGCGTGGCCGACGCGGTTGCTCGCGAATACGACGCTGTCGGCCTTGTAATTCAGCGTCACGTTCGGATGCGCGAACGAGCCGGTCACGTCGCCGTCAGCGGCGACCGCACCCGCGAGGCCGAAGCCGAGCCGATCGAGCTGCGGCGCGTCGATGGCGAAGCGCAGCCGGTCGCCGGCCGCGCCGAAGCTGCCTTGCAGATTGACCTGATTGCCCGCTACGGAAAGATTCGCGCGGCTCGGCAGGATTCGCGAGCCGGCCAACTGGATCATGCCGCCGCCCGTCAGCGGCAGATCGTTGTAGACGCTAGGGCCGAGCGTGAATTCGGCGCGCGTCGTGAAGACCGGCGCGAGCACACCGGCCGCGGTGATCGTGGCGGTTACGCGCGCCTCGATCCTGCGCGCGGGTGTGGCCGGGCGCGGGGCCGCGCGCCCGGCTGCGCGATGCGCGGGCGCCGGCGTCCTGCGCTCGAGCACCTCGGTCTGCACCGCCGCCTGAGCGGTGTTCTTCGCGATGGCCGCGGCCTGATCACCGGGCGCCGCGCTCTTCGCGCCAGCGGTGCTGCCCGCGAGCGCCGCGGCCTGCGCTTGCCGCTCGCTCCGCGCGCCGCTCGCGGCGGGCGCGCCGGAACTCGTGACGGGCGTGCGCGCCGGCATCTGCGAGGTCAGCGACAGCGGATCGAAATCGGTCAGTTGCGCCTTCAGGTTGTAGGTCGAGTTCGCATCGTGCTTCAGCGCGCCCGATAGATTGATGCGGCCGCGGCCCGACGTGACGCGCACGTCGTTGAAGCTGATGCGTGCGGGGTCGAACGTGATCTTGCCCTGCGCGCGCAGCGCGGCGGCGGGGTCGGCGAGATCGAGCGTCAGACTCTGGATGTCGTCGTTCAGGCGGATGCTGATCGGGCCGGACAGTTGCGTCGGCCGCACGGTCGCCTGCAGCGCGTTCAGGTCTAGCCGCGCGACGTTCAGATCGAGCTGGCCGTGCCGGCCGCTCAGCGTGCCGCCGCCGGTGAGCGTCGCGTTGCGCACGAGCCGCACGTTCAGATTGGCGATGCTCTGTGTGTGGGCGTCGAGCCGCACGTCGGCGTTCGCGTCGATCAGCGGCAGCAGTTTCTGGTCGATTGCGCCGGCTTTCGCGTTGACGATCGAGATATGGCCGGCGACGGCGAAACCCGCCGCCGGTTCGACCGGCGCGTGATGGCCGCCGAACACGTGGTGCGGATGGCTGGCGGCCGACGGTTCGGCCGCGCTGGCCGCACTCGCTGCGTGGGCTGTGCTGGCCGCGCCGGACTCCACCGGCTGCAACTCCGCGCGCACCGCCAGATCGGCCAACGGCGCACCGGGCGCGAAGGCCTGCGGATTCACATGATCGAAGCTCAGCGTCGCGCGCTGCAACGGCACCGCGGCAAACGGCGCCGCTTCGACCCGCGCGTGGCCGGCGAGCTTCATGCCGCTCGCATCGAGCTCGGCGACCAGTTGCTCGAGCGTGCCGCTCAGGTGACCTGCGACCTGCACCGCTTCATCGTTGACCTTGCCCGCATAACCGACTTCGCCCGTGAGCGGAAACGGCTGCACGCCATCGAGTTTCGCCGCTGCCGTCAGCGCCCCGAACGGCGTCTCGAGCCGGTCGATCGCGGCCTCGTGATGACGCCCGTCGCTGCGTCCATGAAACGCGAAGCTCGACAGCTCCGTCGTCGACGCGCCCTGGTGCAGCAGCAGCCGCTCGACCCGCACGTCGCGGATCTCCAGCTGCATCGGCAATTGCAGATCTTGCGGCAGTTTCATCGGCTCGTTGCTGCTCGGCGACGGCGGGGCCACGCGCGCCTCGATCGTGCCGACGTGCAGGTAATCGATCGTGAACCGCCACGGCTCGCGCGCGAGCGCCCAGCTGCCCGCGACGCGGTCGATCTGGATGTCGGTGCCGTTGCCATCGAGGCTGCGCCAGCGCACGTCGCGCAGTTGCACGCCCTGCGCGAGCGTGCCGCCGTCGAGCGTGCCGGCGAGCCGGCCGCCCAGCAGCTTCACGGCCGCGTGCCACGCATACGCGGTGCCGCGTTCGGTCGTCAGCGCGCCATACAACAGGCCGAGCGCGAGTACGGCGAGCAGCACCAGCATGATCACCGTGCCCGCGATCGTCTTCAGCAGCAGCCGACCCCAGCGCCGCTTCGGCGGCGGCGTGTCGGGCGGCTGCTGCCCGTCCGGCGGTCCTGGCGGCGTGGCGCCGGGCGGCTGCGCGGGGGGCGGGTCGGTGACGTCGGTGGTCATGCGTGAATACGATGGCAAATAAGGTGGCGGGTTGTCGTCAAACGTCAGAACGCGATGCCGAGCGTGATATACGGCCGCACCCGGTTGTCGCGGATTCCGTAAGCGACATCGAGATTGACCGGGCCGACCGGGCTGCGCCAGCGCGCGCCGACGCCGGCGCCCGGATAGAAAATTTTCTCGCCCCAGGTGTCGGTGGCGGTGCCGATGTCGAAGAACACGGCCGCGCCCCAGTTGCGCGAGAACCAGTGCTGGTATTCGGCCGCGCTCGTCACCAGGTATTTGGTCGGCAGGACCGAGCCGGCGACGTTGTTACCGATGCTCTGGAAGCCGTAGCCGCGCACCGAGTTCGAACCGCCCGCGCGGAACAGCAGCGACGCCGGAATGCCGCTCGAGCTGCCGCTCGTGAAGACGCCGCCGAGTTCGGCGCGGATCAGCACGATGTCGTTGTCGCCAATCGGGAAATACTGCTGGCCGCGCGCGTAGCCGCGGATGAACGACTGGTCGGCGAGCACTCCCTTGACCGCGAAGCCCGCCTCGACGTGGATCAGGTTGCCACGGCGCGGGAACAGCGGGTCATCGGTGTCGCGCCGCGTCCACGACCACCCCGGCACCAGCGCGTGCGCGCGGGTCGGCGGCGCGGCGTTCTGGTCGAGCTTATCGTCGTAGAACAGCAGCGAATAGCTGTAGTCGAGGAACTGCGACGTGCGCGAGCGCTGCACGCCGCCGCGGATGCTGTAGATGCGCGTGTCGGAGACGTCGGTGGTCGTGTACGACGCGAGCACGCTATTGGTCCAGCCGTGCAGGCCCGGCGGCATCGATAGCTGGACCTGGCCGTACTGCTGCGTCTGGTCGGCGCGGCCCTCGACGGCGAACGGCCACGCCGCGCCGAACGTGTTCAGGTATGTGTAGCCGCCCTGCACGAGCGGACCGTTGTCGGTCGAATAGCCTACGCCGCCGCGGAAGCTGTGATACGGAAACTCCGACACCTTCACGTGCACCGGCGTGTCGAGCGGCTTGCTGGGGTCGTTGTCGAGATCGATCGCCACGCTCGCGAAGTACGGGGTGTTCTGCAGTTGCCGCTGCAGCTCGGCGACGGTGCGCGTGTCGTAGATGTCGCCCGGCGAGATCGGATTGACGTTATGGACGATGCGTTCCGGATAGCGCCTGGTGCCCTGCACGTCGAGCTGGCCCATCGTGAAGGTCGGCCCGCTGTCGTAGATCACCGACAGCTTCGCGGTGTGCGTGCGCGGATCGATCAGCGCCTCGGAGTGGTAGATCTTCGCGGCGAGGTAGCGGCGCGATTGCAGCTCGCGCAGCGACGCGTTCTTCGCGTCGTCCCAGTCGCCCTGCGAGAACGGCTGGCCCTCGTGCAGCGAGAACGCGAAGCGCGTCGCGTTTTCGCGCGACGGGTCTTCGGTCAGCACCGCGCCGCGAAACGACAGATCGACCGACGTGACTTTGGTCTGTGGGCCCGGCTCGACGCGCACGGTGACCTGGCGCATGTTGTCGACTGTGCGCACGTCGGTGCTGACGAGCGGGGAGAAATAGCCCTGCGTCGCGGCGAGATCGCGCACCTGCTGCGGCGTCGCGGTGATCAGGAACGAGAACTGGTCGTCGGTGACGTCGGGGCGCTTCGCGAAACGCGAGATATCGAGGTTCTGTTCGAGCAGCCGGCGCAGCGCGCGCGGCTCGGCGACCACCTCGACCTTGTAGCTCGGCGCCTTGCTCGCCGCGCAGGCCTCGCCCCCGGCGAGCAGCATCATCAGGAGGCCGAAGGCGAGCGACACGCGCAGCCAGCACCGCGCGAGCGACTCGCGCTCACGCGCGCGCCCTCGCGTCTGACCGGTTGCGCCGCGCCACACACGCGGCTTGTCGATCGTACCTCCCGCCAAACAGGACCTCCGGCCTCAATGAGTGAATTCTCGTGTCCCGGCCGCGCTGCGCGATCGAGGCATGCTATTTGACCACAATGCGACCCCAATCGGCCCCTATCGTGCCCCAGGCGGCGCCCCGCGCTTCACCTCGAAAATAGACGGCTTGCGGCGATTTTCGACCGCGCGCGGCGCATGCGGTAAAATCGCTGACGACGGCGCCCCCTCGCGGCACCGCGCAGCGGCCAGCCCGAGAGCCGCCACCTTACCCACCACGGACGTCGAGCCATGTATCAATCGGACATCACCCAGTTCCTGAACCAGCTCAAGCAACAGAAGCCCAATCTGGAGGCCGAGCAACGCAAAGGCCGCGCACTGCTGTGGGACAAACAGCCGATCGATCTGGAAGAGCGCGCCGAGCAGAAAGCTTCGCGCGTGCAGCAGACGCCCTACTCGTACTACCAGAACTTCTAAGCGCTCCAGTCACGCCGACGATGAGTCACGCTGACGAGGTGCATGGTCCGCTTCACGGCCCGGTTCGCGGCCCAGCGCCGGCACCGTCCGACACCGCGCTTGCCACGCCCGCTACCGATTCGACGCCCGACACGGTCGACGGCGTCGCTTTCGCGCGTCTGTACGGCGAGCCGCTGTTCAAGCTGCCGAACGACCTGTACATCCCGCCGGACGCGCTCGAGGTGTTCCTCGAGACCTTCGAGGGGCCGCTCGACCTGTTGCTGTACCTGATCCGCAAGCAGAACTTCAACGTGCTCGACATCCCGATGGCGGATGTCACCGAGCAATATCTCGGCTACGTCGAGCAACTGCGCAAGACCAATCTCGAACTCGCGTCCGAGTATCTGCTGATGGCCGCGATGCTGATCGAGATCAAGTCGCGCATGCTGCTGCCGGTCAAGAAGGCCGACACCGGCGAGGAAGCCGAAGACCCGCGCGCCGAACTGGTGCGCCGCCTGCTCGAATACGAGCAGATCAAGCTCGCCGCGCAACGCATCGACCAATTGCCGCAGCTCGGGCGCGACTTTCTGCGCGCCGAGGTCTATATCGAGCAGAGCGTCACGCCGCGTTTTCCAGACGTGAACAGCGACGACCTGCGCGCCGCGTGGGCCGACGTGATCAAGCGTGCGAAGCTGGTCCAGCATCACAAGATTTCGCGTGAGGAACTGTCGGTGCGCGAGCACATGAGCCTGATCCTGCGGCAATTGCAGAACGCGCGCTTCATCGAGTTTTCCGATCTGTTCGACACGAGCCGCGGCGTGCCGGTGGTCGTCGTGAACTTCATCGCCGTGCTCGAGCTGTGCCGTGAATCGCTCGTCGAAATCACCCAAGCGGAGCCGTTCGCGCCGATTTACGTGCGACTGGCGTATCTGCCGGCCTGATTGCGGAAAGACAGCCGCTTAACGGCCGGATCGCGGCCGCAACCGCGGGAAAATCGCTACGAACCGTCGTAGCGAAGCCTGGCGGGCCTCAGCGGGAACTGCGCGGCAAGCGCGCGGCGCGCCGCTCGGAAGTGCCGCCGCGATTCGGTGCGCCCGCTGCCCAAATCCACTACAATCCGCGCTCCGAACCCGTCATTTGCCGGCGAGGCGATGACCCGCGCGATTCCGCCAGGCGTCGCGCCAACCGGATCGCGCGCCGCGCGAGCCTATCCCTGTCCGATCATGAAAGTCATCAGCTCGATCCATGAATTGCGCGACCAGTTGCGCGGCCAGAATCGCACGGCCTTTGTGCCGACGATGGGCAACCTCCACGAGGGCCATCTGTCGCTGATGCGCCTCGCGCGCCAGCACGGCGACCCGGTCGTGGCGAGCATTTTCGTCAATCGCCTGCAATTCGGCCCGAACGAGGATTTCGACAAATATCCGCGCACGCTCGAAGCCGACATCGAAAAGCTGCAGAAGGAAGGCGTCTACGTGCTGTTCGCGCCGACCGAAAAGGACATGTATCCGGAGCCGCAGGAGTATCGCGTCCATCCGCCGCACGATCTCGGCGACATCCTCGAGGGTGAATTCCGCCCCGGCTTCTTCCACGGCGTCTGTACCGTGGTGATGAAGCTGATGTCGTGCGTACAGCCGCGCGTCGCGGTGTTCGGCAAGAAGGATTATCAGCAGCTGATGATCGTGCGCCAGATGTGCCACCAATTCGCGCTGCCGACCGACATCGTCGCCGCCGAAACCGTGCGCGACACCGACGGCCTCGCGCTCAGCTCGCGCAACCGCTACCTTTCGGCCGCCGAGCGCGCCGAGGCGCCGATGCTGGCCGCCGAACTCAATCGGGTGCGCAACGCGGTGCTCGCGGGCGAGCGCGACTTCGCGAAGCTCGAGGAGTCGGCCAAAGCGACGCTCGCGGCGCGCGGCTGGAATCCCGATTACATCGCGATCCGCAAGCGCTCGAACCTGATCGCGCCCGGCGCGCAGGACGCCAACGCACCGCTCGTCGTGCTGGCCGCCGCGAAACTCGGCGCGACCCGGCTCATCGACAACCTCGAAATCTGACGCCGCACCCGCCCGCGCAAACACAGTTACACTGCGCTGTCACACAGGATTGGATTGATCATGCAACGCAATATGCTGAAGTCGAAGATTCACCGCGTCGCGGTCACGCACTGCGAGCTCCACTACGAGGGCTCGTGCGCGATCGACGAAGACCTGCTGGAAGCGGCGAACATCGTCGAAAACGAGCGCATCGACATCTGGAACATCAACAACGGCGAGCGCTTCTCGACCTACGCAATCAAGGGTGAGCGCGGCAGCGGCATGATTTCGCTGAACGGCTCGGCCGCGCGTCGCGCGCAGCTCGGCGATCTGGTCATCATCGCGGCGTTCGCGGTGGTCGACGAGGCGGAGCTGAAGGCGGGCTGGAAGCCTGACCTCGTGTTCGTCGATGAAAACAACAAGATCAAGGGCAGCCGCGACCACGTGCCCACGCAGGCCTGGAGCTGAGCGAGGCATCAGCTCGATGCTTCACTGATGGCGGGCAGCCCCCCCGCCTCAGCCCTTCTTTCCCGCGCCGTTCGTCCACTCGACGATCGGCTGCCACTGCTCGAGATCCTTCTCCACGCGACTTTTCGCGACATCCCACAGCGTCAGGCCGTGCGCCGCGAGCTGCACGTAGTTCTGCGTGTCGCGCAGAAAGCCGAGCACCGGCAGCTTCAATCCCTCGACGAAGCGATGCAGCTGCTCGGCCGAGCGCGTGCGTGCATCGACGCGCATGCCGACCACGCCGATCTCGATCGCGCCCTTCCTGACCGCCTTTTCCTTCGCGAGCCGCTCAAGAAATTCCTGGGTCGCGAGAATATCGAACAGCGACGGCTGGAGCGGCACGATCACCTTGTCGGCGAGATCGAGCGCAATGTTCATGCGATTGCCATGCAGGCCGGCCGGCGTGTCGACGACCGCGTGCTCGAGGCCTTTCGGCGGCTTGGCCGGCGTGTCGGGATTGACCTCCCAGGTTTCGATGGTCGGCAGCGTGGAGGGCCGCAATTCGAGCCACGCATGCGCGGAGTGCTGCTTGTCGAGGTCGGCCAGCGCGACCCATTCGCCCTCCGCGGCGAAATAGCCGGCCAGATTGGTCGATAGCGTGCTCTTGCCCACGCCGCCCTTCGGATTCGCCACCACGATCACCGACATGAAATCTCCCGGAAAGAAGGCTGGACCGCTGCCAGCCGGTTTGCCGCGCTATTGCTCCGTACCCGCCGATCCGCTGTGACCGGCGCCGGCGGGCTCCATGAACGCTGCCGTTCGAAGTTCGGCTTCCAGGTACGCCCACCGGTTCAGCCGTTGATAATATCGACAAATCCCGCGCGGCCGAAACCCCCGCATCGCGAATCGGCCGCCGCAAACCGCCGTTTTTATCGACAAGGACCTGAAATCTCATGAGCAAACTGCGCCCGGAATACACCGTCGAACGCCTGCAGGAGCGCCAGAAGGGCACGCTGCCGGACCTGCTGGGCCTGCGCGTGCTGACCGTGGACCAAGGCACGCTGATCGCCGAACTGACCGTGCGCGAAGAGCTGCTCGCGCCGAACGGCTTCCTGCACGCGGCCACCGTGATCGGCCTCGCCGACACCGCCTGCGGCTATGCGTGCATCGCGCATCTGCCCGAAAATTCGCGCAATTTCACGACGGTCGAGCTGAAGAGCAACTTCCTCGGCACCGCCACGCAGGGCACGATCCGCGCGGTCGCGAAGGGTGTGCACCTTGGGCGCAGCACGCAGGTCTGGGACGCGACGGTCACTGGTCCCGATGGTAAGACCATCGCACTGTTTCGTTGCACGCAGATGGTGTTGTACTAAGCGACCCGCCCGCGCAGCAATGGCTTTCGATCCGATCGAAAAGGTCGGTGCAAAGCGTCACCCCAGCGCCGCAAACAGCCCGCGCATATCGACGTGCTCGGCGAGCGTGTCGGCCAGTCGCTCCAGCGACGCCTCGCGCAACGCCGGATAGTCCACCGCTTCGGCATCGCTCAACCCCGCCCACGCGAGCAGCGCCGCGCACGCGGTGGGCGTGTCGAACAGGCCATGCACATAGGTCGCGAGAATCTGGCCGTCGGAGGACAACGCGCCATCGGGACGCCCGAAGTCGGCGCCGCCCTCGCGCGGACCGGCGCGGTCGAGTCGCAGCGCCGGCGTATCCAATGCCGGCCCGCGCGTCTCGCCCATATGAATCTCGTAGCCGGCGACGTCCGGTGCGCCGGGCAGCGCGAGGCGCCCGCTCACGTTCTTCAGCGTCTTGTCGCGCGTGAGCACTGTCGCATAGTCGAGCCAGCCGAAGCCCGCAAAGGTGCCGGGCGCGCCTTCGACGCCATGCGGATCGGCGATCTCGCGGCCCAGCATCTGCATGCCGCCGCAAATGCCGATCACCCGGCCGCCATAGCGCAGGTGCCGCGCGAGCACCTCGCCCCAGCCCTGCGCGCGGAGAAACGCGAGGTCGTCCGGCACGTTCTTCGAGCCCGGCAGGATGATCAGATCGGCGGCCGGCGGCGGCGTACCCGCGCGCACATAGTGAAAATCGACCTGCGGATGCGCGCGCAACGCGTCGAAGTCGGTGTGGTTGCTGATGTGCGGCAGCACCGGCACGACCACGCGCAGCAGCCGGCGCGATCCCTCGCTCGCCGCCGCGTGCAGCTCGGGCGGCAGCATGTCCTCGGCGTCGAGCGTCAGGCCATGCAGATACGGCACGACCCCGAGCACCGGCTTGCCGGTCTTCGCTTCCAGCCAGTCGAGCCCGGGCTTCAGCAAACCGATGTCGCCGCGAAAGCGGTTGATGATGAAACCGCGCACCCGCGCCTGCTCGCTGTCGGACAGACAGGCGAGCGTGCCGGTCAGGTGCGCGAATACGCCGCCGCGGTCGATGTCGGCGACCAGCACGACCGGGCAATCGACCGCCTCCGCGAAACCCATGTTCGCGATGTCGCGCTCGCGCAGATTGATCTCGGCCGGACTGCCCGCGCCTTCGACGAAAATCGTGTCGTACGCCGCGCGCAGGCGCGCATACGACTCCAGCACCGCCTCGAACGCGACCGGCTTGTAGTCGTGATAGGCGCGCGCGTCGAGATTGATGCGCGCCTTGCCGTGAATGATCACCTGCGCGCCGCGATCGCTGGTCGGCTTCAGCAGCACCGGGTTCAGATCGGTGTGCGCGTCGATGCCCGCGGCGAGCGCCTGCAATGCCTGTGCGCGGCCGATCTCGCCGCCGTCGACGGTGACCGCGCTGTTCAGCGCCATGTTCTGCGGCTTGAACGGCGCGACCCGCGCGCCCGCGCGCCGCGCGAGGCGGCACAGTCCCGCGACCAGCGTGCTCTTGCCCGCGTCGGACGTGGTGCCCTGGATCATCAGCGTGCCGCGAGGCACGGGCAGGGTGTCGGGGGAAATGGGCATTCGGATCACGGCGGTGCAGGTGGAGGGTGGACAGTGGCGTTGCAATGGAATCGAGCGGCATTATCCCATCGCGCCGGTACAATCAGGGCATGACTCCCCGCGACCTCACCTTCGTCCTCGGCGGCGCCCGCTCGGGCAAGAGCGCGCATGCCGAGCGGCTCGCCGGCGACAGCGCCCTCCCCGTCACCTACATCGCCACCGCCCGCGTCACCGACGACGCCGAATTCAACGCGCGCATCGCGCATCATCGCGCGCGGCGGCCCGCCCAATGGGGGCTCGTCGAAGCGGACGACGATCTCGCGGGCGCGCTCGCGCAACACGACGCGCCGGGCCGGTGTCTGCTGATCGATTGCCTGACGCTGTGGCTCGCCAACCTGCTGTGTCCCGCCGACGGCGCCGCGCCGCCGCTGTCGCACTACTACGAGCAGGCCTCCGCGTTCGAAGCGGCGCTCGCCGGCGCGCGGGGCAAGATCATCGTCGTCAGCAACGAGATCGGGCTCGGCGTCGTGCCGCTTGGCGAAGCCACCCGCCTTTACGTCGACGAACTCGGCCGCCTCAATCAGCGCATCGCCGCACTGAGCAGCGCGGCCACGCTGATGGTCGCGGGACTGCCGCTCGCGCTGAAAAGCGCGAGCCGCTCGTAATGCCGCCGCTGACGATGCCGCTGATCGCGACGCTCGCGGTCGCGGGCGTCGCCGTCGATCGCTGGTTCGGCGAGCCGAGCCGCCGGCATCCGCTGGTCGGCTTCGGTAACTGGGCCGCGCGCATCGAGGCGCGCTTCAATCACGACCGGCGCCTGCGGCTCAAGGGGCTGCTCGCGTGGGCGCTCGCGGTGCTGCCGCCGGTACTGATCGCGTGGTGGCTGGTCGCCGTGCTGCCGTTGTTCGCGGCCTGCGCGCTGCATGTCGCGCTGCTGTGGTTCGCGCTCGGCGCGCGCAGCCTGCGCGATCACATCGCGCCGATCTCGCGGGCGCTCGGCCAGCACGATCTCGCCACCGCACGTGAGCTGACCGCGCGGATCGTGTCGCGCGACACCAGTCAGTCCGACGAAGCCGCGCTCGCGCGCGCCGCGGTCGAATCGGCGCTCGAAAACGGCAACGACGCGATCTTCGGCGCGCTGTTCTGGTTCGCGCTCGCGGGCGGGCCTGGCGCGCTCGGCTTTCGCCTCGCCAATACGCTCGACGCGATGTGGGGTTATCGCACGCCGCGCTTTCTGCGCTTCGGCTGGGCCGCCGCGCGCATCGACGACGTGCTGAACTGGATTCCCGCGCGGCTGACCGCCACCAGCTACGCGCTGCTCGGCGACACGCTGACCGCATGGCGCTGCTGGCGCGAGCAGGCGCCCCGCTGGGACAGCCCGAACGCGGGACCGGTGATGGCGTCCGGCGCCGGCAGCCTGAACGTGCTGATCGGCGGGCCCGCCGTGTATCACGGCACGCTCGAGCATCGGCCGACGCTGGGCTTCGGGCATCGCGCCGAGGCGCGTCATGTGGGCGCCGCGTTGATGCTGGTCGAACGCACGGTGATTCTGTGGCTGGCCGTACTGATCGTGCTGGCCTTGTTGAGCGTGCCGTTTCATGGCTGAGCGAAACGACACGCGTAGCGATGGGATGAGCGCATGACCGACTGGACACAAGCGCGTGAACACGCCGCAGGCGATCCGATCGCACACGGCGGCAACCTGCACGAAGCGGCGGCGCGCTACGGCATTCCGTACGCACAGTGGCTCGATCTGTCCACCGGCATCAATCCGCACGGCTATCCGGTGCCGCCGTTGCCCGCCGACGCGTGGCGTCGTTTGCCCGACGAAGGCGACGGCTTCGCCGAGCGGGCCGCGCGCTACTACGGCGCACCCGATGCCGCGCATGTGCTGCCGGTGGCCGGCAGCCAGGCGGCGATTCGCGCGCTGCCCGCGTTGCTGCCGCGCGCGACACTCGGCATCGCGCCGCTGACCTACGGCGAGTACGGGCCCGCGTTCGCGCGCGCCGGACACGAGGTCGCGCCGCTCGACGTTCAGCTCGACACGCTGCCCGCCGCGCTCACGCATGTCGTGATCGTCAATCCCAACAATCCGACGGCTACGCATCTCGATGCCGCGAGGCTGCTGCGCTGGCACGCACAGCTGCGCGAACGCGGCGGCACGCTGCTGGTCGACGAGGCTTTCGCTGATACGCTGCCGGCCGCGCGCGTCGCGTCGCTGGCGGCGCATACAGGGCGAGACGGGCTCGTCGTGTTGCGCTCGCCCGGCAAGTTCTTCGGGCTCGCGGGTGTGCGCGCCGGCTTCGTATTGGGCGCGCCCGCCTTGCTCGCCGCGTTGCGCGACAGCTTGGGCGCGTGGACGGTCAGCGGTCCCGCGCGTCATGCGGTGAGCGCCGCGTTCGCCGATGCCGCGTGGCAAACGCGGATGCGTGAGCGGCTGATCGGCGAAAGCGCGCGGCTTGCCGGGCTGTTGCATGCGCACGGTTTCGCGACTCGCGGCACGCCGCTTTTCGCATGGACGGACGATGCGCGCGCTACCGCATTGCACGAAGCGCTCGCGCGACGCGGCGTGTGGACGCGTCTTTTTCCGCCATCTCCCCGGATGCCGTCGGCCAGCGTGCGCTTCGGGCTGCCGGGCGATGAAGCCGAATGGACCCGCTTCGAACAACTGCTTCAACAGGCGGTTGATTCGATCGATACCGCGCGCTCGGGTTAGCGTACCGTCCTTCGCACCCCAGCCGTTCAACGCTTCGTGATCCGCCCTCGCCCGATGACCCGCTTCACTCGCTCCGCTCGCTTTGCCGCGCCCGCGCGCCACTTCATCCCTTGGTTCAGCGCCGCAGCGCTCGCTCTAACTGCGCTGAGCGCGCACGCCGCGATCACCGTCACCGACGACAGCGGCGCGACCGTCACGCTCGCCGCGCCCGCGCAGCGCGTGATCAGCCTCGCCCCGCACGTGACCGAATTGCTGTACGCCGCGGGCGGCGGCCCGAAGATGGTCGGCGCGGTGTCGTACAGCGACTATCCGCCCGAAGCGAAACAACTGCCACGCGTCGGCGACAACAAGGAGCTCGACCTCGAACGCATCGTCGCGCTGAAACCGGACCTGATCGTCGTGTGGCGGCATGGCAATGCGCAGCGTCAGCTCGAGCGCTTGCGCGAGCTGCACGTGCCGCTCTTTTTCAGCGAGCCGCGCCGTCTCGACGATATCGCCGTGTCGCTGACGAAGCTCGGCCGGCTGCTAGGCACCTCCGCGAGCGCGGACGCGGCGGCGGCCGCCTATCGCGACGACATCGGCCGCCTGCGCGCGCGGTATGCGAATCGCCCCGTAGTCAGCGTGTTTTATCAGGTATGGGACCGGCCGCTGATGACGCTCAACGGCGAGCACATGATCAGCGACGTGATCACGCTATGCGGCGGCCGCAACGTGTTCGCGGACTCGCAGCCGCTCGTGCCGACCGTATCGACCGAAGCGGTGCTCGCGGCGAATCCGCAGGCAATCGTCACGGCGGCGCCCGGCGCGACGCAGCCCGACACGACGCTGCCGCAACTCGACGCATGGCGCGCGTGGCCGCGTCTCGCGGCCGTCGCGAACGACAACCTGTTTGCGATCGACGGCGATCTGATCAATCGCCCCGCGCCGCGCATCGCGCAAGGCGCGCGGCAACTGTGCGAGGACCTCGAACTGGCGCGCTCGCGCGCAAACAAACCCGCGCCATGACGCTCCGCGGGTCGCGCAAAAAATACGCTCAGTTCTCCGCATGACCACGCGGGTCACGCATTCCATCGCACCAGCGACCACTGCAGCGTCTCGTCGTTACGCCGCAACCAGACGATCCCGGCCATATCGAGCGACCACTGCAGGCAACGCGCGAGCGGCACCTCCAGCACCCAAGACGCGATCGCGCGCATCACCCCCGCGTGCGTGACCACGTACGCGGGCGAGAGCTCGCGCGTCAGCGCGAATGCATCGAACCACGCTCGCACACGCGCGACGAATTGCGCGACGCTCTCGCCGCCATGCGCGCGCGCATGCTCGAAGTTGGCGGCCCAGTCGTCGAGCTGGGCGCGATCGATCGTATCCCAGCGCTGCGCTTCCCATTCGCCGAAGTCCATCTCCTTCAGACGCTCGTCGTGGCTGACCACGCAGCCGAAGTCGTTGGCGATCTCGTTCGCGAGCGCGGCGCAGCGCGTGAGCGGACTCGTGATCAGCACGCGCGGCGCCGGCACCTGCAAGCTCGCGAGCTTGACCGCCAACGCATTGGACGTGACCTCGGCGCTTTCCGCCAACGCGACATCACTATGGCCGTAACAAACCCCCGCCTCGAGCGCGACAGCGGGATGTCGAATCAGGACGATATCCATGCAAGCCCCACCAGATAGATGCTCAATTCGAAGATCTGCTGCGCGAAGCCGAGACAGTCGCCGGTATAGCCGCCGATGCGTCTGACGAAATAACGGCCCATCGCGAAGCGCAGCGCCAACAGCACGACACACGTGAGCGCGGCGAAACGCCAGTCGGGCGCGCCGGGGCCGTTCGGCCACAGCAGCCACGGCAGCCCGAACAGCGCGGCGCACAGCAGCGCCAGCCCGCTCAGACGCTGCGCGACCGGCTTGGCTTTGCCCGCGGCGCGCACATAGTCGAGCGTGGCCAGATAACTGATCGCGCACGCGCGGCTCGCGCCATGCGCCGCAACCATCAGACTTGCGGCGCAAAGCGGCGGCAACGCGGCGAGCGTTTGCCACTTGATCGCCAACGCGATCACGAGCGCGATGGCACCGAAAGCACCGATGCGCGAGTCGTGCATGATGCGCAATGCATCGTCTCGCGTATAGGCGCCACCGAACGCATCGACGCAATCGGCCAGACCGTCCTCGTGGAACGCGCCCGTCAAGAGCAGCGACGCGGCCATCGACAGCAGCACCGCGACGCCCGCCGGAAACACGCGCAGCGCGGCCAGATAGACGAGCGCGCTGAAGCCGCCGACCAGCACGCCGACGAGCGGAAAATAGCGCGCCGCCGCGTTCAGATAATGCGGCTCGTAGCCGACCCAGCGCGGCACCGGCACACGCGTGAAGTAACCGAGCGCCGTGAAGAAATAGCGCAGTTCCGCGAGCGGGTTCATGGACGTGTCGATCGCATGTTCACAGCGATTCGGCCCGAGCTTCGCGTTGCCGCGAAGCGTGGGTTCGAGCGCGTCACGGTTCGCGATCCGCGACGCCCGCGGAATCGAAGCTGGCCATCTCGTTGACGAAAGCCGCCGCCGCGCGCAGCAGCGGCACCGCGAGCGCGGCGCCCGTGCCCTCGCCGAGCCGCATGTCGAGCGACAGCAGCGGCTGCGCGCCGAAATGATCGAGCATGCGCCGATGGCCAGCCTCGTTCGACGCATGCGCGAACACGCAGTAGTCGCGCACGGCGGGCGCCAGCGCATCGGCGACCAGCAGCGCGGACGTCGCGATGAAGCCATCCACGAGGATCGTCATGCGCGCCTCGGCGGCCGCCATAAATGCGCCCGTCATCATCGCGATTTCGAAGCCGCCGAAGGTCGCGAGCACGTCGAGCGGCGCGCAGGCGTCGGGATGATGCGCGAGCGCCGCCGCAAGCACGTTGCGCTTCTTCGCGAGCCCGGCATTGTCGAGACCGGTGCCACGGCCGACGCAGTCGTCGATCGGCACGCCGCACAGACGGCTCATCAGACACGCGGCCGCCGACGTGTTCGCGATGCCCATCTCGCCGAAGCCGATCACGTTGGTGCCGAGCGCCGCGTGATGACGCACGCGCGCGGCGCCTGCCTGCATAGAGGCGAGTGCCTCGGCGTGCGTCATCGCGGCTTCGTGCGCGAAGTTGCGCGTGCCGGGCCCGACCGGAACGTCGACGACTCCGTCGGTGGACGGCAGCGGCGTCGCGATGCCCGCGTTGACCACTTCGAGTTCGAGACCGGCGACGCGGCTGAGCGCATTGATCGCCGCGCCGCCCGCGATGAAGTTCGCGACCATCTGCGCGGTCACCGCTTGCGGATACGGGCTAACGCCTTCGGCAGCGATGCCGTGATCGCCCGCGAACACGATCATCGCGGGACGCTGCACGCTGGGACGCGTACTGCGCTGGATCAGGCCCATCTGGCGCGCGAGCGTTTCGAGCCGGCCGAGGCTGCCGGGCGGTTTGGTGCGCGTATCGATGATCCGTTGCAGCTCGGCGCGCAGCGTCTGATCGAGCGGCGCGACTTCGGGCAAACCGGCCGGGAGTGGGATGCGAGTCATAGGTGTGATCGAAACAAGGTATAGGGGATAAATGGTCAGCCTGACTGTTCGTCATGACCGGTAGGTGATTCATGACGCGCGCGCGGCGCGGGAATCAGCGCCTCGTGCTCGCCATCGCGAATCAGAATCAGCGGATAGCCGAACGCGCGGCTCGTCAACGCGGGCGTCAGCACGTCGCGCACCGGGCCCGCATATGCGCCGCCCGCGCCGTCGAGCAGCAACGCGTGCGTCGCGAAGCGGCGCGCGAGGTTCAGGTCGTGGCATGAGAACAGCACGCTGCGCGGTATCTTGCGTCCCGGTTCGCGCGTCCATGCAACAAGCGCTTCGAGGCAGTCGATCTGGTGATGCAGGTCCAGATGCGACAACGGTTCGTCGAGCAGCAACAGCGGCGCGTCCTGGCACAGCACTGCCGCGAGCGCGACGCGCTGACGCTCGCCGCCCGATAGCGACAGCACGTCGCGCGCCGCAAAGCCCGCAAGGCCGAGCGATTCGAGCGCCGCCTGCGCAGCCGCGCGATCTTCATCGCGCTCCCAGCCCCAGCCGCCCAGATGCGGGAAGCGATTCAGCAGCACGATGTCGAGCACGCTGGCATTGAACGCATCGGCCGCGCTTTGCGGCATCAGCGCGCGGCGCCGTGCGAGCGGCAGCGGCTGCCAGTCGGCCACGCGCACGCCATCGAGTTCGACATGGCCCGCCGCCGGATGCAACAGGCCCGCCAGCGTCGACAGCAAGGTGGTCTTGCCCGCGCCGTTCGGCCCGGCGATACACCAGACTTCGCCCGCATTGAAGGTGTGCGTGAACGCGTCGAGCAAGGTGCGCGCGCCGGCGCGCAGTGTCAGGCGCTGCGTGCTCAGCATCGAAGAGGTGGGGCTGGGTTCGGCTTGCATCATCGGCGGCGTTTGAGCAGCATCCACAGGAACACCGGCACGCCGACCAGCGACGTGATCACGCCGACCGGCAATTGCGCGGGCGCAATCACGGTCCGCGCAATCAGATCCGCGCCCATCACCGCGACACCGCCGCCGAGTGCAGCCGCCGGCAGCAGCATGCGCTGGTCGTTGCCGAACGCGAGCCGCAGCATATGCGGCACGACGAGACCGACGAAGCCGATCGTGCCCGCGGTCGTCACCGCCGCGGCCGCCGCCAGCGACGCGACCAGGTACACGCGCAAACGCAGTGGCATTACCGCGACGCCGAGCGCTTGCGCGGCTGCGTCGCCGCGCAGCAGCACGTTCAGACGCGGCGCGGCTGGCATGATCGCGAGCAACACGAGCGCGAGCGCGATCAGCGCGGTCCACGGCAGCGCGCCGCCATTGAGGTCGCCGGTCAGCCAGAACAGCATGCCGCGCAGACGGCTATCGGGCGCGAGATTGAGCAGCAGCGTGATCATCGCGCCCCACCCGGCCGCGATCACCGCGCCCGTCAGCAGCAAACGCGGCGACGTGTCCTGCGGCTCGCCGCGCCACAGTTCGCGACGCGCGAGTCCGAGCACCAGCAGGATCGACACGAACGCACCCGCGAACGCGCTCGCATCGACGATCCACCATGCGCCGCCCGCGATCATCGCGACCAGCGCGAAGCTGGCCGCGCCGCCCGACACGCCGAGCACGTACGGCTCGGCCAGCGGATTGCGCAGCAGCACCTGCAGCAGCGCGCCGGCGAGCGCGAGCAACGCGCCGCACGCGAAGCCCGCGAGCGCGCGCGGCAATCGCAACGTGCGCACGATTTCGCCGGTGAGATCGTCGCTGCCCGCAGCGCCGAACGTGTGCGTTGGCACGAGCGCCGCAAGCACGCGCGACGGCGCGAGCGGCACGCTGCCGAGCACCAGCGACGCGCCGAGCAGCGCGATGGCGGCGAGCGCGAGCCCAAGCCAGATCGCAGCCGCGCGTTTCGCGTTCATCGGGCGCGGCGTTGCCATCGCGGCGGACAGCGAACCGGACGCGCGACTCATCCGCGTGCCCTCACGCATGCGGCCAACCCGGCGCGCTCGTCACTGCTGCTGCCAGCCGAGCGTGACATACGCACCGCGTCGCGGCGAGTTATACGAGTAGGCCGTCTCATAGTCCTTGTTGAACAGATTGTCGATTTGCGCGCTGACGTACCACGCCTTCGTGATGTTGTAGCGCGCCGATAGATTCACGATGCCATAACCGCCGAGCTTGCCGGTGCTGTCTGGACGCGGACCGCTGACGATCCACTCGCCCCCAACCCGCCATCCACCGATGCTGCGATTCGCCGCGAACGACCCGAAGCGTCGCGCGCGTCGCACGAGGTCGGTACCGCTGTCGAGATCGACCGGGTTCTGCAGCGTCAATGTCGCGCGTACGTCGGTCTTGCCGACATGACCGCTCCACGATCCTTCGAGTCCCTGCACCTTCGCATGGCCGACGTTCTCCGCGAGATAGATGCCGGGGATCGTCTGCACGTAGTCGATCAGATTCGTATAGCGCGTCTGGAATGCGTTCAGACGCATCACGCCGAGCGCATCGGTCGCGTACTGCAAACCGGCTTCGACCGAGTGACTGCGCTCGGGCTGGATCGACGGGTTGCCGCTGATCGGATAGTACAGATCGTCGAAGCTCGGCGCGCGGAACGCATCGGAATAGCTTGCGGTTACCTTCCAGTGCGACGTAATGTCGAAACCGTAGCCGAGATAGTAACTGTTCGCTCCGCCGAAATCGGAGTACTGGTCGCGGCGTACGTTGGCCTGAATCTGGTTGCGGCCGAAGCGTGCGCTGTAGCCGGCGAAGACCGAATCGACGTGACGGTCGGGCGCGGCGAACGTGTCGGAGTCGAGAGTCTGGTCGAGATGCTCGTAGCCGAATTGCAGCTTCTGGTTCGCGGCGAGCGCGAAATCGTTCTGCCACGTGTACTGGCGATTGTCGGTATCGAAGCGGTCGTTGTAGATGCCATTGGTGTTCGATACGCTGCGGTCGTCGCCCTCGGCGAGCGTGAAGCGGGTGGTCCACCAGTCGGTCAGCTTGCCGTTCGCAAACACCGATACCTGACGCACCTTGCTATAGAGGTTGTTCAGATCGGTTGGCACGCCGTACGCATTGTCGTAGCTGTTGTTGTTGTTCGACTGGAAGTAGCTGATGCCCGCATCCCACTTGTCGGTGAACTTGTGGCGCAACGACGCGCTGATGCTCTCGTTCAGATTGCCGTTCGCGTTCGGATTCGCGCCCGGCGCCTCGAGCGGATCGAGCGACGAAAAGCCGTCGCTCTTCGTGCGAGCGAGCGAGATGTTGAAGGTCGTGCGGCCGTCCTGATCGAGCGCTCCGTTCACGCCGGCCGTTTGCGTCTGCGTGTGATAGCTGCCGTAGCCGACCGAAAAATTGAAGCGCGGCGGATGATCGCCGCCGTCTTTCGTGAACACCTGCACGACACCGCCGATCGCACCCGAGCCGTACAACGCCGACACGTTGCCGTTCACGACTTCGACGTGATCGACCTGGTCGAGCGGAATCTGTGCGAGCTGAGCGGAGCCGAGACTCACCGAATCGACGCGCACGCCGTCGATCAGCAGCAGCGATTGCGTCGACGACGCGCCGCGCAGAAAGAGGCTCGTGGTCGAACCGGGGCCACCCGTGCGCGAGATTTGCGCGCCGGGCGCGAGTCGCAGCAGGCCGGGCAGATCGGTCGCGGTCGTGTCGGCGATGTCCTGCTGATCGAACTGCGTGGTCTGCGGGATCGCATCGCGCAACGCTTGCGCTCCGCGTTGTGCGGTCACGACGATCGGCGACAGCACGTTGCCCGATGCATCGGCGGAAGCGGGATTGGCCGCATCGGCAACGTTTGGGGCATTCGCGGTGCTTGCATCCGCAGCGGACGATGAAGGCACAGGCTCGGCGCTTTGCGCATGCGCGACGAGCGGCAGGCTCGCGAACGCGAGCAGCGTCGCGCGGGCGATGGGGGACAACATGGGATGACATTCCTGTGGATGGCATGCGCGGCCTGCTTCCCCGCAGGCCGACGCGTCACGAGGCGTCCCCCATGTTTAACGTTTTCGCGGGGGACGTCCCTCTTTTCTGGCCGGTATCCGGGCTACGACACATCGATCCCGCCTTCCCACGCGTGACGCGCAGTGGCACACTCGCAGATTGAACTTCCAACCGTGCGACAAGGACCGACCTGCATGAGCACATCACATGCGGTCGTTTACCGTTGCGGGGGCAGCGCAGGTTCGCGCATCCGGTTTGGCACCGCGCGCGCCCTGCTTCCCGTTTAACTGCGCGCGCCGAAAAGCGCGCGCGGGCACCAGAGTGCGGGAAGTGTAGGAGCGGCTTCGCGGGGCGTCAAGAAAGGTCAACCGGAGCGCGATCCGTTCTGTCGAATGCAGGTTATTGTCCGATGGATTGCCGGTCTTTGATCTTATGGTCGACGACACGACTCGCAACGAACCTGCATGAAGCGATGCTGTTACGTCTCGAAACGAGACAATTGTCGGAACCTGTAATATTCCGCGCTAAAATGCGATGTCTTTAGAGGACGCAGCACATGCTCACCGAACTCGAATCACTCTCCCAGAACATCGGCAAGCTGATTGCGATCAGCAAGCGCCACAACGAAGCGCGGATCGCGCTCGAAGAGCAGCTCGCGCAAACGCGTGCCGAAGTACAAGCCACGCACACCGAACTCGCGCAATTGCGTGCCGAGCGCGATGCACTGCAAGCGGAACGCGACGCGCTTTCCGCCAAGATCGACGACGCTCAGGTGCGCCTGAATGCGATTCTCGAAAAATTGCCGCGCGCACGCGCAAGCAGCGAACCGGATAACCAGCTCGATCTGCTCGAGTCCGCCCAGCCCGAACACGAGGAAGCGGAAGGCGACGTGAGCCGACACGGAGAAAGCGCATGACCACCAAGCAGATCGAAGTATCGATTCTCGAAGTACCCTACCGTCTCGCCTGTTCGCCTGAAACGGAAGGCGCGCTGCTCGAGGCGGTCGCGCGCGTCGACGCCGAGATGAAGAAAATCCGCAGCGGCAGCAATGTGCGCGGCACCGATCGCATCGCGGTGATGGCGGCGCTGTCGCTGGCATCGGAACTGCTTAAGCTGCAAAGCAGTGTGCGACACGGAGAAGCATTTCCTGCTGAAGAAATCCGGCGTACAATGCAGCAAATGAACGAACAGCTAGGTACTGTGATTGAGCAGTACAGCATGCAGTAAGCAGTAGTTGACTCAATAGCGGGCCGGTTTCGAACCGGTCACTTGTTCAACGGTATGTGTTGTAGCTTCATCGGTTTAGCTTCCCTGCCTGGTTCGCCAAGGTCATATATTCCTTGAACCAATGCCATGTGCACGGTTGCGGAAATTTGTAGCACGGGTGTGCGCGTCACTCTGTCTGATGTACCCGAAGTGTTGCTAACTGCGACCAATTCTGAACCCTCGGTTCAGGATGCCGGCCTAGCGGCTAAGGCGGGGACCTTATCTGGAACGGCATCGGACTTCGGTTCGATGCCGTTTTTCTTTGGTCGTCGTTGTTTCGTTTGAATGCCTGTTTCAGGGGCTTTCCGCACGCGCCTGTTGTTGGCGCCTCGTTCAATCTCACACGCTCACTCCGATTCATGCGCTACTGGCTGATGAAGTCCGAACCGGACGAAGCAAGCATCGACGACCTCGCCAACGCACCGCATCGCACCTTGCCGTGGACCGGCGTGCGCAATTATCAGGCGCGCAACTTCATGCGCGACGTGATGCAGGTCGGCGACGGCGTGCTCTTCTATCATTCGAGCTGTCCGGAACCCGGCATCGCGGGCATCGCGGAAGTCTCGTCGACCGCGTATCCGGACCCGACGCAGTTCGATAAAAAGAGTCCGTACTACGACGCGAAATCGTCGCCGGAAACGCCGCGCTGGATGCTCGTCGACGTCGTGTTCAAGAAGAAAATCCCGCTGATTCCGCTTGCCGCGCTGCGCGAGCATGCCGAATTGCAGGACATGCGCGTGCTCGCCAAAGGCAACCGTCTGTCGATCACACCGGTGACCGACGCCGAATGGCGCTTCATCACTAAACAGCTGGTTTAAGGGCAAATGCGCGACGCGGCACGTGTCGTGATCGCGTCCGGGCCATCATTTCCGATGCGGCGGCGAAGTACTAATTGGGGAACCAAGCGCCAGTAAGACGCGCCTAATCGCTCGACGAAAGCGCGAGTTCGAACCAACCGTTCGACGGCATCCCGATCCATTCGCCAGCGCATCCGTCAAACCGCGCGCCACCATCGCGTCATCACGCGGCGCACGCGTCGAACGTGCACAACCTGTTCAAACAAGGATTCCAGCCATGACGACAAAAACCGCACGGGCCCTCGCACTCGCGCTCGCCTTTGGCGCGCCTGTGGCGCTCGCGCTGAACCCGGCGCCCGCTCGCGCGCAGACCATGATGCCGCAGCCCTCGGGCGTGCTGTCGCTGAATGCGCAGGCGAGCGCGGAAGTCCCGCAGGACGAAGTCGAAATCACGCTGTTTTACGAGCAGGAAGCGAGCGAGCCGTCGGCGTTGACGTCGACGCTGAACCAACGTGCCGACGCGGCATTGCAGAAGGCGCGCGCCGTCGCCGGCGTAACCGCGCGCTCGGGTGCGTTCTCGATCTTCCCGTCAACGGACCGCGACGGACGCATCTCGGCGTGGCGCGGCCGCACGGAAGTCGTGCTCGAATCGCGCGACTTCGCCGCGGCTTCGAAGCTCGCCGGACAGATGGCATCGATCATGCAGGTGGGTAACGTGCGTTTCTCGCTGTCGCCGGAAGCGCAGCGCGCCGCCGAACAGCGGCTCAGCGGCGAGGCGATCAAATCGTTTCGCGAGCAGGCCGCGGCATCGTCGCAGGCGTTCGGCTTTAGCGGCTATTCGATCCGCGAGGTCAACGTGAATCACAGCGGCGTGATGCCGCGTCCGATGATGATGAGCGCACGCGCGATGGGCGCCGATGAGAAGAGCGCGCCGATGCCGCTCGAAGGCGGCACCTCGACGGTGACGGTCAACGTGTCGGGGTCGGTGCAGATGAAGTGACGCACACGCGCGAACGCCAGCGCATCAAAGAGAAACGCCACGGCATCCATCGAAGCCGTGGCGTTTTTTCATGCAGCGTTCGCTACGCTGGCCGGGCGCAGTTCAGTTCGCGCCGACCGCCTGCGCCGGCTCGCGCCGCCCCCGGCGATACGCCCACACCATCAGGCCGATGCCCGCGAGGATCATTGGCAGCGACAGCCATTGCCCCATCGACAGCCCCATCGCGAGCAGGCCGAGGAAATCGTCCGGCTCGCGCGCGAATTCGACCGTGAAGCGCGCGAGGCCGTAGCCGATCAGGAACATCGCGGAGATCGCGCCAAGCGGCTTCGGCTTGCGCGAGAAGAAAATCAGCACGAAAAACAGCGCCACGCCTTCGAGCGCGATCTCGTACAGCTCCGACGGATGCCGCGGCAGCATGTGATATTGCGCAAACACTTCGTTCAGATGCCATTGCGCGGCCAATTGCGGATGCGCGGCGAGCCAGCTTGCGTCGTCGGGCGCGGCGCCGGGGAACAGCATCGCCCACGGCGCGGCCGGATCGGTCACGCGGCCCCACAGCTCGCCGTTGATGAAGTTGCCGAGCCGCCCCGCCGCGAGGCCCGTGGGCACCATCGGCGCGACGAAGTCGGTGACCTGCAGCCACGAGCGCTTGCGCTGATACGCGAACAGCATCATCGCAATGGTGACGCCGAGAAAGCCGCCGTGAAACGACATACCGCCTTCCCACACCTTGAAGATGTCGAGCGGATGCGCGAAATAGAAGCTGGCCTTGTAGAACAGCACATAGCCGAGCCGGCCGCCGAGGATCGTGCCCAGCACGCCGAAGAACAGCATGTCGTCGATGTCCTTCGCGGTCCAGCCTTGCGCGGCGACGTACGGCAGCCGCAGCCGCAGCCGGGCGACCACGATCGCCGCGACGAACGCGACGAGGTACATCAAGCCATACCAGCGCACGGCGAGCGGCCCCAGATGGATGGCGACAGGGTCGAAATTCGGGTGAATGAGCATCGTGTAGTTATGGGCAGTTCAGGTTCGAAAGCAGTTTTACAGGGATCGGAAGCGGGATCTAGACGCGCGACGCCACGCTCGCCGCATGCGCGCGCACGATGTCGATGAAGCCCGCCAGCACCGGGCTGACCTCGTCGGTACGCCAGACGAGCCCCGTTTCGATCGCGGGCACCGACTCGGACAACGGCCGGTACACGACGCCCGTGCGCCGCAGGTTACGCAACGATTGCGGCACCAGTGCGACGCCCATGCCGGCCGACACGAGACTCACGATGGTCTGCATCTGGATCGCCTCCTGGCCGATCCGCGGCGCGAGGCCTGCGACGCCGTAGCAATCCATAATGATGTCATAAAAGCCTGGCGCGAGACGTCTCGGGAAGATCACGAGCGGCGCGTCGCCGAGATCGCGCAAGCTGACGGGCGTGTCGAGCCATTCGGCGGCGGGGTCGTCATTTGGCTTGCCCTTACCGTTTTTGTTCACGCTGCCTTGCAAGCCTCGCGCCATCTCCGTCGACATCGCGATCACGAGCGGCTCGCGCGCGATCGGCAGCCACGACAGCTGCGAAGCATGCCGCGACGGCAGCGGCGCGATCACCAGACCCGCGTCGATACGCCCGGCCACCAGTTCCTCGACCTGCACGTCGCTGGTCGCCTCGGTCAGCTCGAGCCGCACGCGCGGATGCCGCGCGCCGAAATCGCGCAGCAGCAGCGGCAGCAGGCCGTAATCCGCGGTCGACACGAATGCGAGCGACAGCACGCCCGCCTCTCCGCGCGCGAGGCTCTGCGCGAGCGGCCTCAAACCTTCCGCCGCCGCGAGCAGCCGCTGCACCTCCGGCAGCAGATCGGCGCCGACCGCGGTCAGCTCCACCGAGCGCTTGGTGCGCGCGAACAGCTCGACGCCGAGCGTCTCTTCGAGCGCGCGGATCGCCTGCGACAGCGGCGGCTGCGTCATCGACAAACGCGCGGCTGCGCGCCCGAAGTGCTTTTCCTCGGCGACGGTGACGAAATAGCGCAACTGGCGCAGGTCGGGAATCGTCGGCAGCATGATTAATATATTTTACGACCTGAAGAGCCGCGAATAATACATGCGACGCAGGCCACGCAAAACCGCCTGTTCGCGCGGTCTGGCGGAACTACACTGAACGGATGCGCGCGCGGGCGCCGCGTGCGCACTCATCAGAACAGCCAGACATGGAGTTCCCCATGGCCTACAACCGTCGTTCGAAGAACATCACGCAAGGCATCGCGCGTTCCCCGAATCGCTCGATGTACTACGCGCTCGGGTACCAGAAGGAGGATTTCGACAAACCGATGATCGGCGTCGCCAACGGCCACTCGACGATCACGCCATGCAACGCCGGCCTGCAGCGTCTCGCCGACGCGGCCGTCACCGCGATCAAGCGCGCCGACGCGAATCCGCAGACCTTCGGCACGCCGACGATCTCGGACGGCATGTCGATGGGCACCGAAGGCATGAAGTACTCGCTGGTGTCGCGCGAGGTGATCGCCGACTGCATCGAGACCTGCGTGCAGGGCCAATGGATGGACGGCGTGGTCGTGATCGGCGGCTGCGACAAGAACATGCCGGGCGGCATGATCGGCCTCGCGCGCATGAACGTGCCGGGCATCTACGTGTATGGCGGCACGATCCGGCCGGGCAACTGGAAAGGCACCGATCTGACGATCGTGTCGTCGTTCGAGGCGGTCGGCGAATTCACGGCGGGCCGCATGTCGCAGGAGGATTTCGAGGGCATCGAGAAGAACGCGTGTCCGTCGACCGGTTCGTGCGGCGGCATGTACACGGCCAATACGATGAGCTCTTCGTTCGAGGCGCTCGGCATGTCGCTACTGTATTCGTCGACGATGGCGAATCCCGATCAGGAGAAGGTCGACTCGGCCGCCGAATCGGCGCGCGTTCTCGTCGAAGCGGTGAAAAAGGATCTGAAGCCGCGCGACATCATCACGAAGCAGTCGATCGAAAACGCGGTTGCCCTGATCATGGCGACCGGCGGCTCGACCAACGCGGTGCTGCACTATCTGGCGATCGCGCACGCGGCCGAGGTCGAATGGACGATCGAGGACTTCGAGCGCATGCGCAAGAAAGTGCCGGTGATCTGCAACCTGAAACCGTCGGGCCAGTATGTCGCCACCGATCTGCACAAGGCGGGCGGCATACCGCAGGTGCTGAAGATCCTGCTCGACGCCGGACTTCTGCACGGCGATTGCATGACGATCACCGGCAAAACGCTCGCCGAGGAGCTGAAGGACGTACCCAGCAAACCGCGCAGCGATCAGCAGGTGATCTTCCCCATCGACCACGCGCTGTACGCCGAAGGCCATCTCGCGATCCTGAAGGGCAATCTCGCCGAAGACGGCGCGGTCGCCAAGATCACCGGGCTGAAAAACCCGGTCATCACGGGTCCGGCGCGCGTATTCGACGACGAGCAGAGCGCGCTCGAAGCGATCCTCGCCGACAGGATCGTCGCCGGCGATGTCGTCGTGCTGCGCTATCTAGGCCCGAAGGGCGGTCCCGGCATGCCGGAAATGCTTGCGCCGACCTCGGCGATCATCGGCAAGGGGCTCGGCGAATCGGTCGGGCTCATCACCGACGGCCGCTTCTCGGGCGGCACGTGGGGCATGGTGGTCGGGCACGTCGCGCCGGAGGCGTTCGTCGGCGGCACGATCGCGCTCGTGCAGGAAGGCGATTCGATCACGATCGACGCGCACCGGCTGCTGCTGCAACTGAACATCGACGATGCCGAGCTGCAGCGCCGCCGCGCCGCATGGCAGGCGCCGAAACCGCGTTATACACGCGGCGTGATGGCGAAGTATTTCGCGCTCGCACTGCCGGCGAATCGGGGGGCGGTGACGGGTTAATTGCTACGGGGCGGCGCGCCCCGCTCCGCTGGACGAACCCGCCGCCACGCTACGCAAAAACGCCAAGGGCGCACGAAAATCCGTGCGCCCCTTTGCTCTTATAATGCGTGCACCACGAGCCGGGCATCTGCACTGGCGGAGACCATAATGAAATCGATGTCGTACGCAGCCGTAGCAGCTTCTGTTGCGCTCGCCGCCGCATTGAGCGCCACGAGTCCCGCAGCCCGTGCCGAAGCAGCCGGCCTCGCGCTCGCCCAGCAGAAGAACTGCATGAGTTGCCACTCGGTCAACCGCCCGTTCATGGGGCCGGCGCTGCACGACGTCGCTATCCGGTATGCGGGTCGCGACGACGCCACGGCCTATCTGAAGCACAAGATCCTCGATGGCAGCACCGGCGCATGGGGAACCATGCCGATGCCCGCGAACACGCAGCTGACGCCCGATCAGGCGGCCACGCTGGCGGCCTGGGTGCTGACGCTCAAATAACGGACCTCTCGTGTCGCCGCGGCGTCAACGCGAGCGCCGCGCGATTTCTTCTTCCACCGCTTCACGTACCCAATCGGTCATCTCGGCTTCGAGCGTCTGCGCGACTTCGCGCGTGATCTGACTGACGAGCAGGCTCGTGTGCTGCTGCACTGCGTCGCGGCAGCGCGCCTCGATGATGCCGTGCCCCTCGCCCGTCAGAAAACGCTGGAAGCGTCCGTGCAAACGTTCGGCGAGCGCGTCGGCGTCGAGTGGGGGCTGAGCGGGAGCGGCTTCGTGCGCGCCTTCATGGTCGAGATCCGGCGGCACGGTCGCGCCGGCTTCGAGCGGTATGAAGGGCTCGGTACGATCGAACACACCGGGCGACACCTCGGCCACGTCCTCATGCAGTCCTTCATGCAGGCCTTCATGCAGCTCCTCATGCCCATGTCGCGCACGAATGCCGTGATGCGGCCGGACCTGCTTTCTCGCGTGCGTGTGATCGGCCACGTGCGGCTGATGAAGTTCGGTCTGCGCCGGCTGCGGCGCGAGAACCGGCTCGGGCGAACTCAGTTGCTCGGGTGCGGGCACGGGCTGCGGCGCGAGCACGGGCTCGGGCGCCAGCGTCGGTTCGGGCGGATCCGCGGCCGGCGGCGCGGCCGGATGCGCGGCCGGATGCGCGGCCGGATGCGCGGCCGGCGGCGCGAACGCGGGCTCGGTGCGCAATCCCGGCTCGCGCGCCGCCGGTTGCGCGGCGGCTGGGGCTGCGGGCTTGGTGCCCTGGGGCGCGGGCGCGGCGCCATCGGCCGACGCCTCGCGCGTTTCGCGCGCGCGGCCCGGCACGATGACCTCGTTCAGGATCGGAATCGAATTGTCGTTGGGATCGGACACGTGCGCTCTCCGTGTTTGAGTCGAAGCCAGGGCAGGCGGTCCGCATGCCGCGCTCCTCGCGGCCATGACGCGAGAGCGGAACGAACTAGCCGCCCTGCTTGTAGTTGTTCAAAGCATAGCCGCGATCGCGATAGAAGCGATAGCGCTCGCGGCCCGCAGCGAGTTCCTCGTATGCGTTACCGACCACTTCGAGCAATCTTTCGAAGCGCGCAAATTGCGCAGGCACCGTTGCGCCCAGATTCAGCAGCACCTGATGATGCGGCACGTCGTCGAGATTCGTGGCCAGCACGACGGGTGTATCGGCGGCAAGCGGCGTGCCCGCCATGCAGTGCGGCACGAAGTCGAGCGGTGAGAAGGTCCACAGCATTTCGTCGAACGCGCGCAGACGCGCGGGCTCGGCCAGCACGACGAGCGGCTGGCCCGCCAGATACGCCTTGCGCACGAGGCGGCACGCGTACAGCAGCGAATCGCCGACGTTCGAGTGAAAGTCGATTCTCGTCATCGGCCGCTCCGCCCCACTTGCCGCGCGCCGTGCGCGCGCTTACCGCACTGCGTCATTGGCCGGCGCGGTCGATCAGGAACTGCGCGAGCAGCGGCACCGGACGACCCGTCGCACCCTTCGCCGCGCCGCTCTTCCACGCGGTGCCGGCGATGTCGAGATGCGCCCACGGGTACGAATCCGTAAAGCGCGACAGGAAGCAAGCGGCCGTCACGCTGCCGGCCGGACGCCCGCCGATGTTCGCGACGTCGGCGAAATTCGACTTCAGTTGATCCTGGTACTCGTCGTCGAGCGGCAGGCGCCAGGCCGGGTCGGCCGCTTCGCGCGAGGCGTCGAGCAGTTCGCCCGCGAGCGCATCGTCCTTCGAGAACAGGCCGCTGTTGTGATGGCCGAGCGCGATGATGCAGGCGCCCGTCAGCGTCGCGATGTCGATCACCGCGGCCGGCTTGAAGCGCTCCGCGTAGGTGAGCGCGTCGCACAGAATCAGGCGGCCCTCGGCGTCGGTGTTCAGCACCTCGATCGTGAGGCCCTTCATGCTGGTGACGATGTCGCCCGGCTTGGTCGCCGTGCCCGACGGCATGTTCTCGACGGCCGGAATGATGCCGACCACGTTGATCTTCAGACCCATTTCGGCGACCGCGCGCAGCGTGCCGAGCACCGAGCCCGCGCCGCACATGTCGTACTTCATCTCGTCCATGCCCTCGCCCGGCTTCAGCGAGATGCCGCCCGTGTCGAACGTGACGCCCTTGCCGACCAGCACGACCGGCGCGGCCTTCGCGGCGCCGCCCTGGTACTGCAGCACGATGAACTGCGCCGGCTCGACCGCGCCCGCGGTGACCGACAGAAACGAACCCATCTTCAGCGCTTCACACTGCTTCTCGCCGAGCACCTCGACCTTCAGCTTCCAGTCTTTCGCGAGCTTCTTCGCGGTGTTCGCAATGTAGGTCGGCGTGCAGACGTTGCTCGGCAGATTGCCGAGGTCGCGCGTCAGGTCCATGCCGTTCGCCAGCGCAACGCCCTGCTTGGCGGCGAGCTTGGCGGCCTTCTCGTCGCCCGTGTTGACGCTGATCACGACGCGCTTCAACGCGCGCGGCGTGTTCTCCGCCTTGCTCTTCATCTGCGTGAAGCGATAGGTCAGCTCGCGCAGCGCGAGGATCGCGGCGCGCACGCACCAGTCGGCCGTGCGTTCGAGCACCGGCAGTTGCGCCAGCGTGAACGTGACCTGCACGATCTTCGTGCCGAGCAGCGCGCGCCAGGCAGCGCGGACCGCCTCGCCGTAGGCTTTCTGACTGAAAGCATCCTGTTTGCCGAGGCCGACGAGCAGCACGCGCGACGCGCCGATGCCCGACACTTCGTGCAGGAACAGCGTGGTACCCGCCTTGCCGTCCATGTCGCCCGCCTTGATGATGCGCGTGAGCAGGCCCTTGGTGGCCGCGTCGATCTCCAGCGCGGCGCCCGACAGCGTTTGCGACTCGAACACACCGATCACGATGCAATCGGATTTCCCGGTCAGGAAACCGTTCGTCGAGCCTTTGGTCCAATCACAGGCTTTTATGCTAAAGTCCATCGCGCTTGTCCTCGGATAAAATCTGGGCTTAGGATGAAAGCCGCAATTATCCGCTATTTTTCCCGCGGCGGCTGCACCGGAGGCGTGACGGGAACGAACCCCCGCGTCGCCGTGAGCGCCCCCTCTCGTCATCAATAATGATCTTTGAACGCTCCCTCCAGCGCGAGCTCGCGTACACGGCTGGCGCCGTGTTCATGGTTCTCCTCACGCTCGTGCTGACGACGATGATGATCCGCATCGTCGGCTTCGCGGCCTCGGGTGAGATCGATCCGCGCGACGTGCTGGTCCTGATCGGCCTCACCGTGATCGGCTATCTGGCCATCATGCTCGTCGCGACGCTGTTCGTGTCGATCCTGTTCGTGCTCACGCGCTGGTACAAGGACTCCGAGATGGTCGTGTGGCTGTCTTCGGGCGTCAGTCTCACGCAATTCATCAAGCCGATCGGTATCTTCGCCACGCCGATCATCATCCTGATCATGTTCTTCGTGTTCGTCGGCTGGCCGTGGTCGAACCAGCAGAGCAAGCTGATCCGCGCGCGCTTCCAGCAGCGCGACGAGGTCTCGCTGCTGGCTCCCGGGCAGTTCCGCGAATCGCCGAGCACGCACCGCGTGTTCTTCATCGAGAAGATGTCGCCCGACCAGGGCCACGTGGAAAACGTGTTCGTGACGAGCACCGAGGGCGGCAAGGTCAACGTCGTGGTGTCGAAGAACGGCCACATCGAGACGCACAAGAATGGCGACCGCTTCGTCGTGCTGGAAAACGGCCGCCGCTACGACGGCGAGCCGGGCCACCCCGATTTCCGCATCATGGAGTTCGAGCGCTACGGCGTGAAGATCCAGAGCCAGCCGGTCGTCAATACACCGACCACCACCGGCTTGCCGACAATGACGCTGCTGCGCAATCCGACCAACGAGAACCTCGCCGAATTCGCGTGGCGCGCGGGTCTGCCGTTGATCGCGATCAACCTGATGCTGCTCGCGATTCCGCTCGCGCACCAGAACCCGCGGCGCAGCCGCACGATCAACCTCGTGATGGCCGTGTTGATCTACCTCACCTATTCGAATCTGCTGAACGTCGTGCAGGCATGGATCGAGCAGGGCAAGATGTCGTTCGGCATCGGGCTCGTGATCCTGCACGTGATCGTGCTCGGCATCGTCGCGTTCATCTTCTGGATGCGGGTGCGCAACCGGCCGCTGTTCACACGCGCCATGTTCAGCCGTTCGCAGGGAGCCTGACCGATGCGCATTTATGAAAGGTATTTCGCGCGTCAGATCTATCTCACGTTCGTCTTCATCCTGTTTGCATTTTCAGGTCTGTTCTTCTTCTTCGACCTGATCAACGAACTGAACTCGGTCGGCCACGGCAACTACAAGTTTCAGTACGCGGTGCTGCGCGTCGCACTGCAAACGCCGTCGCGCTTCTACGAAATCATTCCGGTCGCGGCGCTGATCAGCGCGATCTACGTATTCGCGCAGATGGCGGCCAACTCCGAGTACACGATCTTCCGCGTGTCCGGTCTCGCCACCAACCGGGCGCTGCGCTCGCTGCTGAAAATCGGCATTCCGCTCGTGCTCGTCACCTATCTGATCGGCGAAGTGGTCGGCCCCTACACGGATCAGCTGTCCGAGCGCGTGCGGCTCGAGGCGCTCGGCTCGTCGGTGTCGAGCAACTTCCAGTCCGGCGTGTGGGTCAAGGACACGCTGACCGAGCGCGCCGACGGCGAGCAGGTCACGCGCTTCGTCAACGTCGGCGAACTGAGACCCGACGCGACGATCAGCAACGTGCGCATCTACGAGTTCGATTCGAAGTTCCGTCTGTCGAACATCCGCATCGCGCAGAGCGGCCGTTATCAACCACCGGGCCACTGGCTGCTGACCGGCGTGACCGACACGCAACTGCTCGACGTGGCCCGAGTTCCCGGCACGCCGGACGATGCGCTCAATCCGGTGTATCGCGCGAACCAGGTCACGCTGCCCGAGTATTCGCTGCGCTCGGAGCTGACGCCGCAGATTCTGTCGGTGCTGCTGGTGTCGCCGGACCGGATGTCGATGTTCAATCTGTTCCGCTATATCCAGCATCTGACCGAAAACCATCAGGACACGCAGCGCTATGAAATCGCGCTGTGGAAAAAGGTACTGTATCCGTTCGCGGTGTTCGTGATGCTGGTGCTGTCGCTGCCGTTCGCGTATCTGCATACGCGCGCGGGCGTGGTCGGCATGAAGGTGTTCGGCGGCATCATGCTCGGCATGAGCTTCCAGCTGTTCAACACGCTGTTCTCGCACATCGGCACGCTCAATACGTGGCCCGCGCCATTGACTGCGGCGACGCCGGGGCTCATCTATCTGGTGCTCGGGCTCGTCGGGTTGAAGTGGGTCGACCGGCACTAACTCACGACGCCAGAGGGCGTTGAGGGGCATCGTCAGGAGTTGATGCGATGGCTATGCACGGACTGATTCTGTTTGGCCACGGCGCGCGCGATGCGCGCTGGCGCGAGCCGTTCGAGCGACTCGCCGACAAGCTGCGCGCCGCGCGCACGGCAACGGGCGAAGCGCAGGCGGTTACGCTCGCCTTTCTGGAACTGATGGAACCCGACCTGCCCGCGGCCGTCGCGCACCTCGTCACGCAAGGCTGCGCTGCGATCACCGTGGTGCCGGTGTTCTTCGGCCAAGGCGGACATGTCCGCACGGATTTGCCCGCGCTCGTCGATCAATGCCGCGCCGCGTATCCCGGTGTCGAGATTCGCTGCGCGGTGGCGGTCGGTGAGGATGATTCGGTGCTCGATGCGCTCGCGCAGTATTGCTTGCGGCAGCTCTGATTTTTTCGTTCTAGTTGTTCAGATTCGCCGCTCTTTCAGGCCGGCCCTGCCGGGGACATTCAGGCCGCGACCAGCATCCCGTTCGGCGAGCGCTTCGCCTCGGTCTGCCGCGCCGCGAACGCCTCGCCGATCATCAACAGACTCGGCTGCGACGCATCGACCCAGCGCTGCGCTTCGCCCGCCGCCAGATCTTCGAGTGTCAGCGTCAGCATGCGTTCGCGCGGCGTGCTGCACGCCTCGACGATCGCCACGGGCGTCGTCGCGGGCTTGCCGGCGTCGATCAGTTGCTGTGCGATCTCGACGCCGCTGTCGCGGCCCATGTAGAACACCAGCGAATCGGCGTTGACCTGCTCGCGGATCTCGTCGGAACCGGGTGCGCGGCTGAAGGTTGCGAGCGCGACGCTGCGCGACACGCCGCGCAACGTCAGCGAACGCTTCAGCGTGGCCGCGCTCGCCAGTGCGGCGGTGATGCCCGGCACCACCTCATACTCGATGCCCGCGGCTTCGAGCGCGCGCATCTCTTCGTCGGCGCGGCCGAACAGCATCGGATCGCCGCCCTTCAGACGCACGACCACGTCATGCTCCAAAGCCGCATCGACGATCTGCTTGTTGATGAACTGCTGGGCCGTCGATAGCTGGCCGCAGCGCTTGCCGACCGCAATTCGCTTCGCGCGCGCGGGCGCGTAGTCGAGCATCGCCGGCTCGACCAGCGCGTCGTGCAGCACCACGTCGGCGGCGCCGAGCAGCCGCGCGCCGCGTACCGTAATCAAGTCCGCGGCACCGGGTCCCGCACCGATCAGATAAACCTTACCCATTGACCTCAACCTGTTCGTTGGAGCGCACGCAGGCGGCGCGTTGCGCCGCCTGCGTCGCCCTTCCGTCGCCTACCGGCATATGCTGAGCTCAGGCGGAAAACGCCCGGATCATGCCGGCCGCGACGGTATGGTTCGTCGCCTCGTCGATCAGCACGAACGCGCCCGTGCCCTGATGCGCGTCGTACGCGTCGCATACGAGCGGCTTCTGCAAGGTCAGCGCGACACGACCGATGTCGTTCATGGCCAGTTCCTTGCGATCGGTCGCCTGCGAAAGCGTATGCACGTCGAGCACTTCCTTGATCGCACCGATCTTCGCGAATACCGTGTTGGTGGTCTGCTTCAGCAGATACTTGCGCTGCGTCGACAGCGGCGTGTCGTCGAACCAGCACAGGTCCGCTTCGAGCTTCTTCGCCGGTTCCGGCGCCGCTGCGCGCAGCACGAAAGTGTCGCCGCGCGACACGTCGACGTCTTCGGCGAGACGGATCGTCACCGTCTGACCGGCGAACGCGCGGTCCACCTGCGCGGTGCCGCCGACCACCGGCGCGATGATCTCGGCCACGGTCGCTTCGCGATTGGCCGGCAGCACGACGATCGTGTCGCCCAGCTTCACTTCGCCCGATTCGACGCGGCCCATGTAGCCGCGGAAATCGTCGGCCTGGCTGCCGTCCTGCCGCGCGACCCACTGCACCGGGAAGCGCAGCGCCTCACCGCTCGCGGTTTCGACCGGCAGCGCTTCGAGCACGTCGAGCAGCGGCTGGCCCGCGTACCACGGCATGCGCTCGCTCGCGGTGACGATGTTGTCGCCCTTGAGCGCCGACACCGGCACGAAGCGCACGTCCTGCAGTCCGAGGTGACGCGCGAGTTCGACATACGCGTCGCGGATCTCGTTGAAGCGCGCTTCGCTGTAGTCGACGAGGTCCATCTTGTTGATCGCGACGATCACGTGCTGCAAACCGAGCAGCTTGACGATCGCGCTATGACGCTTGGTTTGCGGCAGCAGTTGCGCGACGCCGTTTTCGAACGTCACGCGCGTCGCGTCGACGAGGATGATCGCCGCATGCGCGGTCGATGCGCCCGTCACCATGTTGCGCGTGTACTGCTCGTGGCCCGGCGTATCGGCGATGATGAACTTGCGCTTGGCGGTCGCGAAGTAGCGATACGCGACGTCGATCGTGATGCCCTGCTCGCGCTCGGCTTCGAGGCCGTCGGTCAACAGCGACAGATCGATTTCGTCGCCGACGGTGCGCTTGTTCTTCGCGCGCGACAGTGCCGACAATTGGTCGCTCAATACCGCCTTGCTGTCGTACAGCAGGCGACCGATCAGCGTGCTCTTGCCATCGTCGACGCTGCCCGCGGTGATGAAACGCAGCACGCCGAGGTCTTCTGGTTGGTGAATACTGCTCATGATTGCATTGCCCTCGTCGTGTGCTTAGAAATAGCCTTGCTTCTTGCGTTGTTCCATCGCAGCTTCAGAGACCTGATCGTCCATCCGCGTCGCGCCGCGTTCCGTGATCTCGGTAACGGCGGTCTCGGCGATGATCTTCTCGATGTCGTCCGCGTCGCTTTCGACCGGGCACGTGCAGCTGATGTCGCCCACCGTGCGGAAACGCACCAGTGCCTGTTCGCTCGTCTCGCCTTCGCGCATCGGCGTGAGCGGCGTGACCGGCACCAGCAGCCCGTTGCGGCGCACGATCTCGCGCTGGTGCGCGTAGTAGATCGACGGCAGTTCGAGCTGCTCACGCGCGATGTACTGCCACACGTCGAGCTCGGTCCAGTTCGAGATCGGGAACACGCGCATATGTTCGCCGTTGTGCAGACGCGCGTTGTACAGGCTCCAAAGTTCCGGGCGCTGCGCCTTCGGGTCCCACTGGCCGAATTCGTCGCGGAACGAGAAGATGCGCTCCTTCGCGCGGGCCTTTTCTTCGTCGCGGCGCGCGCCGCCGATCATCGCGGTATAGCCGTATTGCTCGATCGTTTCGAGCAGCGTGACCGCTTGCGCGGCATTGCGCGAATCCGTTTCGCGACGCAGACGCACGGTGCCGCGCTTGATCGAATCTTCGACATGACCGACCACCAGTTCCGCGCCGATTTCTTGCGCGCGGCGATCGCGGAAGTCGATCACTTCGTCGTAGTTGTGACCGGTGTCGATATGCACGAGCGGGAACGGCAGCTGCGTCTTGCGGTTCGCGCCGAGGCCGAACGCCTTCAGTGCAAGCGCGAGCACCACGACGGAATCCTTGCCGCCCGAAAACAGCAGCGCCGGCTTGCTGCATTCGGCGACCAGTTCGCGCAGGATATGAATCGACTCGGCTTCGAGCCAATCGAGGTGATCCATCCGGTTGACCGTGTTGGCAAGCGGAGCGTTGACAGTGGAATCGAGCGTGGTGCTCATAGCGGGTCCTTCGTTGATTCGCCCGGCAAGCGCATGCGTGCGGGCGGAAGTATTCAGATCGGTTTCGGCGGCGGTCGACCGCAAGCTCGTGCGCGGCATTCAGGCCGGCGCGTTTTCGTTGCGCTCGACCGCAATCGGGGTAATCGCCGTGATATGCAAGCCGCATTCCTTCGTATCGCGCGACTCCCACCACCAGCGCCCCGCCCGGCTGTCTTCGCCGGGGCGGATCGCACGCGTACACGGCTCGCAGCCGATGCTCGGATAACCGCGCGCATGCAGCGGATTGACCGGCACATCGAACGCCTTAAGATAATCCCAGACTTCGGCTTCGGTCCAGTCCGCGAGCGGGTTGAACTTGGCGATGTTGCGCGCGCCGTCGTGCTCTTCCTCGTGCAGCTCGGCACGCGTGACCGACTGCTCGCGACGCTGCCCGGTCACCCAGGCGCTGACGTCGGCGAGCGCGCGATTGAGCGGCTCGACCTTGCGGATCTCGCAGCAGCGCTTGCGCAGCTCGACGCTTTCGTAAAACGCGTTCAGGCCGTGTTCGCCCACGTACTGCTCGACCGCCGCCGCCTGCGGATGAAACTGCTCGATGTCGTAACCGTAGCGCTCTTTCACGCGGTCCAGCATGCCGAGCGTTTCCGCATGCAGACGGCCCGTGTTCAGCGAGAAGATGCCGATCTTCACGCCGCGCGACAGGATTGCGTGCGTGAGCAGCATGTCTTCGGCGGCGAGGCTGCTCGCGAGCTTCACGTTCGCGTGACGCGCGGCGATCGAGTCGAGCAGCGCGTCGAGTCGCTCGACCTTCGCTGCCAGCTCCGGGCTCAACGATTGGGCGGTGTTCATGCCGGCACCTTGTCGACGCCAGCCTGTGCGGCACGGCGGCGGAACAGCGGCGACGGGTCATCGACGGCGCCCTGGTACTGCACGGTGAAGTCGTCGAACGCCTTCAGCGCGTCGTTGATGTCCTTGTCCGCGCGCACCGCGAACGCGTCGAAGCCGCAGCGGAACATCAGCCTGACCTGGTCGCGCAGCACGTCGCCGATCGCGCGCAGTTCGCCCTTGTAGCCATAGCGCTCGCGCAGCAGACGGCCGATGCTGTAGCCGCGGCCGTCGCGGAACACCGGGAAGTCCACGGCGATCACAGCGAGTTTGTCGAAGTCGCCGGCGATCTCCGCCGGTTCGCTATCCGGCGCGAGCCACACGCCGATGTCGGCGGCGCCGCGCGCGGCGGCGAGCGCTTCACGCTCGGCCTGCCACAGCGCCAGCGGCACGATGACCTTGCCGGCCGGCAGTTCGCTCACCGCCGGCAAAGCGCCGTCTTCCGCGGCACGCACGACGCTCCAGTCGTCGTTGACGATGTCGCGGTTCTTGATGATAGAAGCCATCTGTTCAGTATCCTTTGCGCGGTTACGCGTGAGCCGGTTGACGCGCGGCGTACACGCGCTCCTTGAACGGCGTGATGCCGATGCGGGTATACGTATCGATGAAACGCTCGCCTTCCTGGCGGTTGTCCACGAACGTATCGATCACCTTCGTCATCACGTCGGGCATTTCCTCGGCCGAGAACGACGGGCCGATCACGCGGCCAAGGTGAGCGCCGGTCGCGCCCGTGCCCTGCTCGCCGCCGAGCGTCACCTGGTACCACTCGGAGCCGTCCTTGTCGACGCCCAGAATGCCGATGTTGCCGACATGATGGTGACCGCAAGCGTTGATGCAGCCCGAGATGTTCAGCGACACGTCGCCGAGGTCGTACACGTAGTCGAGATCGTTGAAGCGTTCCTGGATCGCGAGCGCGATCGGGATCGACTTCGCATTCGCGAGCGAGCAGAAGTCACCGCCCGGGCACGAGATGATGTCGGTCAACAAGCCGATGTTCGGCGTCGCGAAACCCTGCGCCTTGGCCTTTTCCCACAGCGCGAACAGGTCGCGCTTCTTCACGTCGGCGAGAATCAGGTTCTGCTCGTGCGACACGCGGATCTGGCCGAACGAGTACTCGTCGGCCCAGTCGGCGACCGCTTCCATTTGAACGTCCGTCGCGTCGCCCGGCGCGACCGTGCTCGGCTTCAGCGACAGCGTGACCGACGCATAGCCCGCGACCTTGTGCGGACGCACGTTGCGCTCGACCCAGCGCGCGAACGCGCGGTTTTCCAGCAGATGCTTTTCGAACGACGTATCGGTGTCCGGCAGCTTGTCGTAAGCGGGCGGCGCGAAGTACTGCGACACGCGATCCACTTCGGCCTGCGTCAGCGTCGACGGACCGTCCTTCAGGTGCTGCCACTCTTCCTCGACCTGCGCGGAGAACTTCTCCGGCGACAGCGCCTTCACCAGAATCTTGATCCGCGCCTTGTACATGTTGTCGCGGCGGCCGTAGCGGTTGTACACACGCAGCACGGCTTCGCTGTAGGTCAGCAGATGCTGCCACGGCAGATCGCGGCGGATGATCGCGCCGACGATCGGCGTCCGGCCGAGACCCCCGCCCGCCAGAATGTCGACCACCAGTTCGCCTTGCGCGTTTTTCTTCAGATACACGCCCATGTCGTGGATCTGCACGGCCGCGCGGTCTTCCTTCGAACCCGACACGGCAATCTTGAACTTACGCGGCAGCCACGCGAATTCGGGGTGGAACGTCGACCATTGACGCAGGATTTCGGCCCACGGACGCGGATCGACGACTTCGTCGGGTGCGACGCCGGCGAATTGATCGGCGGTGATGTTGCGAATGCAGTTGCCCGAGGTCTGGATGCCGTGCATCTGCACGGCGGCGAGCTTGCGCAGGATTTCCGGCGTTTCTTCGAGCTTGATCCAGTTGTACTGGATGTTCGAGCGCGTGGAGAAATGGCCGTAGCCGCGGTCGTGTTCACGCGCGATCTGCGCGAGCACGCGCATCTGGTCGCTGCGCAGATTGCCGTACGGGATCGCGATGCGGTGCATGTACGCGTGACGCTGGTAGTACAGGCCGTTTTGCAGACGCAGCGGACGGAACTCCTCTTCGCTCAATTCGCCCGACAAGCGGCGGCGAACCTGATCGGCGTACTGCGCGACCCGTTCATCGACGATGGTCTGGTCGTACTGATCGTATTGGTACATTCGGGGACCCCAATTATTCGAAACTTCGCGTGACTCGCAGCGGTCCGGTTTCCGCCGCGGCTCGAATATCCGTGTTTGTCAGCTGTCGCAAGCAAGCGTTTAGACCCATCGCTCATTTGCTTATAACAAAAACAGATATCCATATTGAAAAAGATGGACAGATCGTAATAAACTCGCCTTATATTTCAAACGACTAAAAAATTCTTTTAATATGCGGCGAGGTTATATATGAACCTGCACCAATTCCGCTTCGTCCGCGAGGCTGTGCGGCAGAACTTCAACCTCACCGAAGCGGCCAAGGCGCTGTTTACGAGCCAGCCGGGGGTCTCGAAGGCGATCATCGAGCTGGAGGACGAACTCGGCGTCGAAATCTTCACCCGCCACGGCAAGCGCGTGCGTTCGCTGACCGAGCCGGGCCGCATCATATTGCAATCGATCGAAAAAATCCTGCAGGAAGTGGAAAGCCTGAAGCGGGTCGGCAAGGACTACGCGGCGCAGGATCAGGGCAACCTGACGATCGCCGCGACCCACACGCAGGCGCGCTACTCGCTGCCGGCGGCGATCGCCGAGTTCAAGAAGCGCTTCCCGAAGGTCCACCTTTCGATTCTGCAAGGCAGCCCGACCCAGGTCGCCGAAATGGTGCTGCACGACCAGGCCGACCTCGCGATCGCGACCGAGGCGATCTCGAACTACAAGGATCTGGTGTCGCTGCCCTGCTTCCAGTGGCACCACGTCGCGGTGATGCAGCCCGACCATCCGCTGCTCGAGCGCAAGCTGCTGTCGCTCGACGACCTGACCCAGTACCCGTTGATTACGTACGACAACGCGTTCGCCGGCCGCACCAAGATCAACGAGGCGTTCCGCCTGCGCGGGCTGCATCCGGACATCGTGCTCGAGGCGATCGACGCCGACGTGATCAAGACCTACGTCGAGCTGGGCCTCGGCGTCGGCATCATGGCCGACATCGCGTTCAACGGCGAGCGCGACCGCCATTTGCGCGCGATGCCGGTCGGCCATCTGTTCGGCAGCAACGTGACGCGCGTCGCGCTGAAACAGGGCGCGTATCTGCGCAGCTACGTGTACACGCTCGTCGAGCTGCTGTCGCCGAGCCTGAACCGCAAGCTGATCGAGCAGGCGCTGAAGGGCGAACACGAAACCTATGAGCTTTGAACCGCTTTCATACCGCTTCCATACCGCCCTCTCGCTACGGAGACACTTCTGATGAAGTTGCATAACAATAATGTGCGTAACACCCTGCGCGGCCTCGCGGCCGCGGCGCTGCTCGTCGCCGGCGCGGCGCACGCCGACCTGAAAGTCGGCATCGATCTGTCGAACACCGGGCCGGCCGCCGTGATCGGCATCACCAGCAAGAACGCGATGCTGATGTGGCCGCAGACGATCGCCGGCCAGAAAGCCGACTACATCTTCCTCGACGACGCGTCCGACCCCGGCAACGCGGTGCGCAACATTCGCAAGCTGATCGACGAGGACCACGTCGATGTAGTCGTCGGCCCGAACATCACGCCGGCCGCGATGGCCGCGCTCGATCCGGTCGCCGACAGCCAGACGCCGATGATCACGCTGATCGGCTCGGCGAGCGTCGTCGAACCGCAGGAAGGCAAGAAGGTCTGGGCGTATAAGATGGCGCAGACCGACAGCGCGATGGCCGACGTGATGACGCGCTACATGTCGAATCACAACGTGAAAACGGTCGGCTTCATCGGTTTCGCGGACGGCTACGGTGAAAGCTGGCTCAACGAGTTCAGCAAGTTCGCGGCGCTGCGGCATATCCAGTTGGTCGCGACCGAGCGCTACAACCGCACCGACGCGAGCGTGACCGGCCAGATCCTGAAGCTGATGGCCGCGAAGCCCGACGCGATCCTGATCGCCGGCGCGGGCACGCCGACGGTGCTGCCGCAGCGCACGCTGATCGAGCGCGGCTACAAGGGGCCGATTTATCAGACGCATGGCATCGCGACGCCGGAGTTCATCAAGCTCGGCGGTAAAGACGTGGAAGGCACGCTGTTCCCGACGCAGCCGGTCGTCGTTGCGCGCACGCTGCCGGCCGATCATCCGTCGAAGAAGGCGGCGCTCGCGTTCGTCGACGCGTACGAAGCGAAGTACGGCCCCGGCAGCGTCACGCAGTTCGCGGGCGACGCGGCCGGCGTGTATCCGCGCCTGCAGGACGCCGTCGGGCGCGCGTTGAAGACCGCGCAGCCGGGCACGCCGGCGTTTCGCGTCGCGCTGCGCGACGAACTCGAGCATGCGCATGAGCTGGTGGTGCCGAACGGGGTCGTCAATACGAGCCCGAAAGATCACGTCGGTCTCGATCAGCGCGCGAGCGTGATGGGTACCATCAAGAATGGCAAGTTCGTTTATCTGAGCCAGTAATCCGGCAGCGGGGCGTCGATGACGCTCCCTTTCGGTAGAACTACGGGAGGCAAGATGGCCACCGCTTCGATCGCAGAGAACGCCAGCACTGGCATCGTCACCGTTCCAAGCGCCCACGCGGGCAGCGCGACGGCCGAGCGTCTGCAAACCATCATTCTGGAGCGCGGGCTGACCGTTTTCGCGTGCATCGATTTCAGCGGCGACGCTGAGCGCGCGGGACTGACGATGCCGTTCAGCCAGCTCCTGGTCTTCGGCAATCCCAAAGCCGGCACACCGTTGATGCAACTCGCGCCGACCGCCGCGCTCGATCTTCCCCTGAAGGTGCTCGTGTGGGAAGACGCGGACGGCCGCGCGTGGCTATCCTTCAACTCGACGGCCTATCTTCGCGAACGTCATGGTCTGCCGGACGACTTGATGAAGCCGGTGAGCGGTGTGGCCGCCCTCGTGGATGCGGCCGCGCGGTAAAGCGTCGAACGGTCACGAACAACCCATCGAAATCTTCGCCGTCACGCGACTCAGGTATGCTGGGCCCTTTGTAACCGCTTCCGTTCAAGGGGAGATCATGCGGCGCGTTGTATTCAATCAGAAAGGTGGCGTGGGCAAATCGACCATCGTCTGCAACCTGGCGGCCATCAGCGCGAGCGAAGGGCTGCGCACGCTGGTGATCGACCTCGATGCCCAGGCGAATTCGACCCAGTATCTGCTCGGTCCGCAGGCGAGCGAAGTCCACCCCACTGTCGCAGGCTTCTTCGAAACCGCGCTCGGCTTCAGCTTCAAGCCCGTGGAAGCGACCTCGTACATCCATCCGACGCGCTTCGAGAATCTGGACGTGATGCCCGCCCATCCCGATCTCGACACGCTGCACGGCAAGCTCGAATCGCGCTACAAGATCTACAAGCTGCGCGACGCGCTGAACGAACTCGCGATGTACGACGCGATTTACATCGACACGCCGCCCGCGCTGAACTTCTACACGCGCTCGGCGCTGATCGCCGTCGAGCGTTGTCTGATTCCGTTCGACTGCGACGACTTCTCGCGTCGCGCGCTCTACACGCTGCTCGAAAACGTCAAGGAGATCCAGCAGGATCACAACGACGCACTGCAGGTGGAAGGCATCGTCATCAACCAGTTCCAGCCGCGCGCGAGCCTGCCGCAGAAGCTCGTCGACGAACTGATCGGCGAAGGCCTGCCGGTGCTGGGGTCGCGCTTGTCATCGTCGGTGAAGATCCGTGAGTCGCATCAGTTGGCGACGCCCGTCATTCATCTCGATCCGGGGCATAAGCTCGCGCAGGAGTATCGGGCGCTGCATCGCGAATTGAGCGAGTAAGCCCGAGCGACGTCATTGCCCCAGCGATCTCAGCAGCCGCGCGAGGTTTTGCGGCTCGATATGAATGATCCCGCCTCGCGGACTGTCGATGTCCGCGATCAGCGTCAGCGACAGAGCAACCGTAACGGGCAGCACGATAATCAGGATGCCTCGTCGGACGCTGCCTCTCGCTCCATAACCCTGCACGACGCACGCAAATAGTCCGATCACGGTCATCAGCGTCCACGCGCCAAGCGGAATCCGGTTCAACAACGCCGCCTCGGAATAGTCCTGCGAATTGAGGACGTCGTTCATGCCGGTCATCACGACGGCGCCGATCGGCGTCGGCTGGTCCCTCGCGACCTGTGCCGCGAGGCGCCAAAGTGCGGCCTGAGACTTCGCCGTGTCTGCCTCGATGCGAGCGATTTCCTGCGCATCTCGTGTTTGAAAATGCGCGAGTCTCAATTGCGCGTAATGCGTCAATTCAGCCTTGATCTGCGCGCTGACGGGCGGCGCGACCACATCGGCCCGGGCGTACTCGGTTCCGATCGCGTTCGCTTCGTTTTCCTCGAGGTTCTTGCGCTGGTCGTAGCGATTGACCGCCATCGACAGATTGAAGCCGATCAGCAGCGCGAGCAACGTCAACGTCGACGTCTCCACGATCGTGAAATCTTCGCGCTCCTCGCTCTTCAATGCGAAAACGCGTCGCAGCGCCAATGCGCCAAAAGTGATCGCGCCGACGAACGCGACCAGCAGTACCACGAACAGCGTGCCAGGATGATCGACGAATGCTTGCATGCAATGCCTCCGTTGCGGACATCTGCGTGAGACGCGGTAGCTCGGGGCTGGGCGGGTCGAGGTTCATCGCGTGTTTTCGTCCGTTGGCGCCATCCGCACACCGTCAGCAAACTTGTTAAAGTAACGCTCTCGTCAATCAGCAGCCGCAGTCCCCATCATGCGCACCACCCGAGCCATCCACGCCGTCGAGCGCCTGAAAACGCGCACCGGCAACCCGCGCTTCGCCGCGATCAGCCTGTCTGGCGGCCTGTTCTATCTCGTGGACAAATCGACCGGAGTCGACCAGAAGGTATCCGACCCGCTGACGCTCGACGACTTCGTCAAGTTCGTCGACGCCTACGGCCCGCAGAAACCGCGCAAGGCCAGCAAGCTCGATATCGCGTTCGAAGCGCAGATCAAGAAAAGCAAGGGCGGTTGACGCTCCAGCTTCGCCGACCTGGCGCTTCGTTGCGATGCTTTACGCCCCTTCGATCTCCACCCACCGTCCGTCCGCCGCACTGCTTTCCAGCACCGCCTCGATAAACCGCAATCCGTCGACGCCATCATCGACCGTCGTCAACAACAGGCTTTCCGCCGGCGGTGCGCGGCCTTCGTTCAGTGCATCGATCTGCAACGCCGCATCTTTGTACAACTGCGCGAACGCTTCCAGATAGCCTTCCGGATGCCCGGCCGGCACGCGCGTCGCATGCGCAGCAACCGCACTTTTCACACGCGCGCGTGTCAATCGCTCGGCGGCGCCGCCTAGCGGCGTGAACCACAACGCGTTCGGCTCCTCCTGATCGAACGCGAGCCCCGCCTTCGTGCCATACACGCGCAAGCGCAGCGCGTTCTCCGCGCCGCTCGCCACCTGGCTCGCCCACAACATGCCGCGCGCGCCGTTCGCATAACGCAGCATCGCCTGCACGTGATCGTCGATACGACGCCCCGGCACGAACGTGTGCAGCTCGGCCGACAGCGCGCGCGGCATCATCCCCGTCACGAAAGCGGCCAGCTGATACGCGTGCGTGCCGATATCGCCGAGGCACCCGGCCGGCCCCGCCAAGGCCGGATCGGTACGCCAGCCCGCCTGCTTGTTGGCGCCGCCCGTTTCGAGCGGCTCGGCGAGCCAGTCCTGCGCATACTCGACCTGCACGACGCGTATCTCACCCAGCTCGCCCCGTTCGACCAGTTCGCGCGCATGCCGCACCAGCGGGTAGCCCGAATAGGTATGCGTCACCGCAAACAGCCGCTTTGATGACTGCGCGAGCTTCGCGAGCGCTTCGCCTTCGGCGAGCGAAACCGCGAGCGGCTTGTCGCAGATCACGTGGATGCCCGCTTCGAGAAATGCCGTCGCGACCGGCGCGTGCAGATGATTCGGCGTGACGATCGCGACCGCGTCGATGCCGTCGTCGCGCGCGGCCTCGGCGCGCGCCATCTCGCGCCAGTCCGCGTAGCTTCGCGCGATGCCCGCTTCGACGGCGCTCGCCCGCGCGCGCTCAGGATCGGACGACAAAGCGCCCGCCACCAGTTCGAAGCGATCGTCGAGCCGCGCGGCGATCCGGTGCACCGCGCCGATGAACGCGCCCTGCCCGCCGCCGACCATGCCCAGCCTAAGCCTTCTTCGCTGCATCGTTTGCGCTCCCATGTCAGATGCCCAGCACGCTCTTCAACTGCGCGATATCGACACCGCTGCCCGCGAAGTCATCGAATGCGCGCTCGGCCACGCGGATGATGTGCCGACGAATGAACTCCGCGCCTTCGCGCGCGCCGTCGTGCGGATGCTTCAACGCGCATTCCCATTCGAGCACGGCCCAGCCCGGAAAATCGAACTGCGCCATCTTCGAGAAGATCGCGCCGAAGTCGATCTGCCCATCGCCGAGCGAACGAAAGCGCCCCGCGCGTTCGACCCAGCCGCTATACCCGCCGTACACGCCCTGCTTGCCGGTGGGACGGAACTCCGCGTCCTTCACATGAAACGCCTTGATGCGCTCGTGATAGATATCGATGAACGCGAGATAGTCGAGCTGCTGCAGCACGAAATGGCTCGGGTCGTACAGGATGTTCGCGCGCGAATGCTGTTTGACCGCCGCGAGAAAGCGCTCGAACGTCACGCCGTCGTGCAGGTCTTCGCCCGGATGCAGTTCGTAGCAGACGTCGACGCCGGCCGCGTCGAACGCATCGAGAATCGGCGTCCAGCGGCGCGCGAGTTCGTCGAACGCAGTTTCGACGAGACCGGCCGGCCGCTGCGGCCAAGGATAGATATACGGCCACGCGAGCGCCCCCGAAAACGACACATGCGTGCTCAGGCCCAATCGACGCGACGCCTGCGCCGCGAGCTTCATCTGCGCGATCGCCCACTCGGTGCGCGCCGCCGGCTTGCCGCGCACGTGCGGCGCGGCGAAGCCGTCGAACAGCGTGTCGTATGCCGGATGCACGGCGACCAGTTGGCCCTGCAGATGCGTCGATAGTTCGGTGATCGCGACGCCCGCGTTGTCGACCGTCTCGCGCAGTTCGTCGCAGTACGCGTCGCTCGCGGCCGCTTTCTCGAGATCGATCAGGCGCGGGTCGCACGGCACCTGGATGCCCTTGAAGCCGAGACCCGCGGCCCATTCGGCGAGATGCGCGAGGTTATCGAACGGCACGTCGTCGCCCATGAACTGCGCGAGAAAAATCGCCGGCCCTTTGATGGTTTTCATCTTTACGGTTCCTCGAACGTTGCGCGCGAGCCGCACCCGCGCGCGTTAGACGATGCTCGGAGCGCCGCTCAGAACGGCGAGTCGGGGAAATAGAACTGCTGGGCGTTTTCCTTCGTGATCAGCACCGACGGAATGATCGTCGTGGGCGGCAGCTTGTCGCCCTTCAGCCGAGCTTCGGCCGTCAGCTTGATCGCGTCGTAGATGAATTTCGGCGAGTACGACACGTCGGCCTTGATCATCGGCGCGCCGTCCATCACGTTTTTCACCATGCCCTTCGAGCCCGCGCCGCCGAACACGATCTTGATGTCGTTGCGCTTGGCCTGATCGATCGCCTTCAGCACGCCGACCGCCATGTCGTCGTCGGCGGCCCACACGGCGTCGATGTGCTTGAAGCGCGTCAAGTAGTCTTGCATCACCTTGAACGCGTCGTCGCGATTCCAGTTCGCGTACTTCGCGTCGAGAATCTTGATGTCCGGGTAGTTCTTCAGCACGCCGGTGAAGGCGGTCCAGCGTTCGTTGTCGAGCGTGGTCGGAATGCCGCGCAGCGCGACGACGTTGCCCTTGCCGTCGAGCGCCTTCGCCAGGTACTCGGCCGGAATCTTGCCGAACGCGGTGTTGTCGCCGGCCACGTAGGCATCCTGCGCACTGGTGTTCGTCAGACCGCGATCGACCACCGTCACGTACACGCCTTTGCGCTTCACCTGCTCGACCGGCTGTGTCAGCGTCGCCGATTCGTACGGGAAGATCACGAGCGCGTTGATCTTGTTGACGGTCACCAGATCCTGCAACTGGTTCGCCTGCTCGGGCGCGTTGGCCGCCGTTTTCACGATCACTTTCAGGTCGGGATGCGCCTTCTCGAGATCCTCCTTCGCCTTGTTCGCCCACCAGACGATGCCGCCGGTAAAGCCGTGATCGGCCGTCGGAATCGCGACGCCCAGCGTGACCTTGTCGTCGGCGCGCGCCGCGCCGCTCGTGCCCAGTATCCCCAACGCCAGCACGCCGGCGCCGATCGCTCGAATGACTTGCTTCATGGTGTGTGTCTCCAATCAAGAGGCGTTCGCTCGCCCCGATTTTTCGGACCTGCCGTTGGTTTACCGCGCCTGCCTTGCTACACCTGCTTGAAACGCACGTCTACCGCCGCCCGCGCTGCACGAACGCGACGAAAATAATCACCACGCCCTGCACCGCCGCGTTCAGATACACGCTGATGATGCTGGTCAGGTTCAGGATGTTCGCGATCACCGACAGCAGGATCGCGCCGATCACGGTGCCGATCACACGTCCCTCGCCGCCCTTGAGCGCGGTGCCGCCGACCACCACCGACGCGATCGCTTCGAGCTCCCACAACAGGCCGGTGGTCGGCGTGGCGGAGCCGAGGCGCGGCACGTAAAGCACGGTAGCCACGCCTATGCAGATCCCGAGCAGCACGTACGTGACGATCTTGACCGTATCGACGCGAATCGCCGCGTAACGCGCGACCTGCTCGTTCGAACCGATCGCCTGCACGTGCCGGCCGAACGCGGTGCGATTGAGGATCAGCGCGCCGCCCGCCGCGACCACGAGGAACACCCAGATCGGCACCGGTACACCGAACAGGCTCGCGTAATAGACGGGACCATACAGATTCGAGAGAGAATCGTTGAGCGTCAGCGCGCCACCATCGGCGAGCCATGTCAGCACCGCGCGGAAAATCCCCAGCGTGCCGAGTGTGACGATGAACGGCTCGATGCGCCCTTTGGTGATCAGCAGCCCATGCGCGCAGCCGAACAGCGCGCCGAGCACGAACGCCGCGACGATGCCGATCGTCACGATCAGCAACGGCGGCAACGCATGACCGGTAGCACCGGCCGCGAGCCCGTTCATCAGCCAGATCATGATGCCGGCGATCAACGCGGCCATCGAGCCGACCGACAAATCGATGCCGCCCGAGATGATCACGAAGGTCATGCCGACCGCGATGATGCCGATGAACGACGTGCGCGTGAGCACGTTCATCAGGTTGTCGAGCGTCGCGAAGTCGCGGTTGAGCAGCGTGCCGACGATGCACAGCACGATCAGCCCGGCGAGCGGCCCGAGCGTGTAGAGCCGCTGCGCGACGCGCAGCGCGCGCCGTGATTGCACGGCTTCAGTGGGTGCCGGTCGCATGAGCGATCAACTCCTCTTCGGTCAGATGCTCGAGCGTCAGCGTCGCTTGCAGGTGTCCCGCGCGCATCACGGCGACGCGATGGCACAAGCCGATCAGCTCGATCAGTTCGGATGAAATGACGATCACCGCGCGGCCCTGCGCGGCGAGACGATGAATCAGGAAGTAGATGTCGCGTTTCGCGCCGACGTCGACGCCGCGCGTCGGTTCGTCGAGCACGATCACGTTCGGGTCGGGCTGCAGGAACTTCGCGAGCGCGAGCTTCTGCTGGTTGCCGCCCGACAGCATGCGCGCGCGGCTCGACAGGTCGCCGGTGCGTATGCCGAATTCGCCGACCGCCTTCTGCAACGCCGCGCGCCCCGCTTTCAGATCGAGCAGCGGATGCGCGTAGCGTTCGAGCGTCATCAGCGTGACGTTGTCCTGCAGGCTCATGTTGACATGAAGGCCTTTGCCCTTGCGGTCCTCGCTCAGATACGTGAGACCGTGGCGCATCGCGTCGCGCGGGTTCTTCAGATCGACTGCCCGGCCGGCGATTTCGATCGTGCCGCCGCTGCGTTTGCGCAAGCCGATGATTGCCTCGAACGCCTCGGTGCGGCCCGCGCCGACGAGACCGGCGAAGCCGAGCACTTCGCCCGCGCGCACGTCGAAGCTCAGATCCTCGACCCAGTCGGGCACTGTCAGGCCGTTCACACGCAATGCGACCGGCGTGTCGGCGGGCACCGTCTGCTTGTCGGGGAACATGTCGGACACGTCGCGTCCGACCATCAGGTTCGCCATCTGCTGACGCGCGAGCCCCGAGGTTTGACCGCGCGCGACGAAGCGGCCGTCGCGCATCACGATCACCTCGTCGGTGATGCGCTCCACTTCATCGAGCTTGTGCGAGATGTAGACGATCGTCACGCCATCGGCCTTCAGCTTCAGCATCAGCGCAAAGAGCCGCTCGGTTTCGGCGGGCGTCAGCGTCGCGGTCGGCTCGTCCATGATCAACAGACGCGCGCGGCGCGACAGCGCCTTCGCGATCTCGACCATCTGCTTTTCCGCGACGATCAGCTCGCGCACTTTCGTGTCCGGCGCGCGCTCGAGCCCGACCTGCGCGAGATAGCGCGCGGCGTCGCTGCGCATCGCGGCATCGTCGACGAACCAGCCGCGGCGCTTCTCGTGGCCGAGGTACATGTTCTGCGCGATCGTCAGATGCTCGGCGAGGTTGAACTCCTGGTGGATCAGCACGATGCCCTGCGCCTCGGCGTCGCGCGAACCGGCGAAGCGCTGCGCGTGGCCATCGACCAGCACGCTGCCCGAGGTTGCCGCTTCATAACCGGCGAGGATTTTCATCAGCGTCGATTTGCCCGCGCCGTTCTCGCCGAGCAGACCGTAGATGCGGCCGGGCGCCAGCTCGAAGCTCACGCCGTGCAGCACGCGCACCGGGCCGAAGTCCTTGCGGATGTCGTCGAAGCGGATCGCAAGGCTCATGGTTCACGCGCTCCCACGAATCACCAGACGATGCGGCAGCAGCACGCCCGGCACGTTGGCCTGCGGATTCGCGAGACGCTGCAGCAGCAAACGCGCGGCGGTCTCGCCGAGCTCGCGCATCGGCTGCGCGATCGTCGTGAGCGGCGGATCGATCTGCGCGGCGAGCGAGATGTCGTCGAAGCCGGCCACCGCGACGTCGTCGGGCACGCGCTTGCCGACGCTGCGCAAGCCGTGGATCACGCCGATCGCGAGCGTGTCCGACACCGCGAAAATCGCGCTCGGCGCATCGGACCGCTGCATCAACCCGGCTGCGGCGGACGCGCCCGCCTCGTAATCGAGGCTGTTCAGATTCATGCGCCAGCGCGGATCGGGCGCGATGCCCGCGTCCCTCAACGCGTCGAGGTAGCCTTGCTGACGCTGGCGCGCATACAGATAGTCGACGTCGGAATTGATCAGGCCGATGCGCCGGTGACCGCGCGCGAGCAGATGGCGCACCGCGTCGCCGGCCGCGCGATAGTTGTCGATGCCGACGTACGGCACGCCCATCTCCGGATCGAACTCGCAGCACGCGACCCACGGCAGCGCCTGCGACGCCTCGCCGAGCGCCTGCTGGATCGTCGCCGGATCGAGGCAGATCGCGCCGTCCGCGCGGCGACGCCGCAGCATGTCGAAGTAGCTGCGCTCGCGGCCCGGGTCCGCGCCGGTGTCACATAGCAGCATGAAGTAGCCGTGCTGACGCGCGACGCTGTCGATGCCGCGCACGATCTCCGCGTAAAACGGATTGCCGAAGTCCGGCACCATCGTCAGCAGCAGGCGGCTTTCGGCTGTGCGCAGATTGCGCGCGAGTTCGTTGACGCGGTAGCCGCTCGCGTCGATCGCGGCGAGCACCTTGTCGCGCGTGGCGGGCCGCACATTGTCGTGGCCGTTCAGCACGCGCGACACCGTCGCGACCGACACGCCCGCCTGCTCGGCCACGCCGGCGATCGACGGCTCATCGGCCGTGCGCGGCGAGTGCCTCGGCGTCTGACGTAGCGGTTGACTGCTCGCGCCGGACGACACGGCCGGCGACGATCGGGACGGCGTTCGGGACACACGACCTCGCAGCGAAAATGTAATCGATTACATTTTGTGGCGATGGCGATGCGAATCGCAAGCCCGGATCGCTAGGGATTAACACGGGGGCGGGCCGGCCTGGCACTTGCCCGCGAGCGTCCGGCGCAAGTCCGCCATTTGGTACAATCCCGCAGTTCTCCTGACGCGGCTTGCCAAGCGAACGCCTTTCGGAGGCTGCGGCCGCCGGCAATCCGCCGTGGCCGGGTCAGGACAAAAGTCAGCGGCAATCGTCGCCCGCTCGCCAAACCAAAACCGCCGAATCCACCATGAACATCGAGCAAGCGCGTTTCAACATGATCGAACAGCAGATCCGCCCCTGGGAAGTGCTCGACCAGGACGTGCTGAATCTGCTGTCGATCGTCAAACGTGAGAAATTCGTCCCCACCGCTTACCGCGACCTCGCTTTCGCCGACTTCGAAGTGCCGCTGCCGGCCGGCCAGCACATGCTGGCGCCGCGCGTCGAGGCGCGCGTGCTGCAGGAGCTGGCGGTGAAGAAGCACGAAAGCGTGCTCGAAATCGGCGCGGGTTCGGGTTACATGGCGGCGCTGCTCGCGCATCGCGCCCAACACGTGCTGAGCGTCGACATCGAACCGGAACTGGCCGAGCTTGCGAAGAGCAACCTGATCGCCAACGGCGTGCTGAACGTCGAAGTCGTGACCGGCGACGCTTCGCGCGGCTGGAGCGGCGCGGCGCCGTATGACGTGATCTGCGTGTCGGGCGGTCTGCCGGTGCTGCCGCAGGAAATCCTCGAACAGCTGAAGGTCGGCGGCCGTCTCGCGGCGTTCGTCGGCAGCGCGCCGGTGATGAAGGCGCAAATCATCACGCGCATCGACGAGAAGCAATACCGCATCTCCGACGTGTTCGAAACCTATGTCGAGCCGCTCGCCAATGCAGTGCAGCCGGCGCGGTTCAGATTCTAAGCGGCGGTTTTCGCTGCGCTTCGAGTTGTATTGTTGATCTGGACGGGCGGCGAGCAAGCCCACCGTCCCACGAACTGGATGTCTCGCTGATGCAAAACCTGACCGCTCCCGCACTCGCCGAATGGCTCGCCGATACCTCGCGTCCTGCACCCGTGCTGCTCGACGTGCGCGAGCCGTGGGAACTGCAAACCGCGTCGATGGCCGGCGTCGTGTCGATTCCGATGCGCGAGATTCCTGCGCGCAGCGAAGAACTCGATGACGACGCGCAGATCGTCTGCATTTGCCATCACGGCGCGCGCAGTGCGCAGGTCGCGATGTTCCTCGAATCGCGCGGACACACCAATGTGTTCAATCTGCAAGGTGGGATCGATGCGTGGTCGCGTCAGGTCGATCCGTCGGTTCCGACTTATTGAGGTTCGGCGCGAAGATAGCGCGTTGAAACGGCGCAAGGGCTGATGGTCCTTGCGCCGTTTTTCTTTTGTGCTGCGTCGGAAATGCTGGCAAAGACCCCGCAAGCCAAGGTTTTGGCTTGTGGGGTCTTTGTTTTTGCTGACGCGTTCTTCAGCCATATCTTTTCGGAATATGCCCATAGGTACGGTGGAGTTTCGCGCGTAGCCTTCGAGGCTTTCAAGACACGACGAGACACGTTTGTGAGCGGCCGGTATCCGCAACACGGAAGCACGGGCAAACATGCTGCTATCTATCTCGAACAGGACGCTAGTGGTATTCAGGTCATGAATCAGTGGAACAGTCAGAATCAGGTACGCCGGCGAACTATATATTGGCACCCGCATTCCGGTGGCTTGAGCAACGATGCGAATGCTTTCTCGGTGATCGAATGGTGAAATCTAATCTCTTTGCGGTAGCGGTAATCGCGTCACTTGGCGCCGCTCTCGCGAATCAGGCTTGCGCAACGGAATTGACGTGCTTGCCATCAATTTCAGTCAATGAGTCATTGAGTCAACAGATATCCCAAGAATGGACTCCCCAGCTAGATACGTCACCTCGCTTTTTGCAGGGGATAACATTCTTCGATGACGATCCTAGAAAGAACGCAAGCATCGTCCCTACTAGCGACACAGCCTTGACGGGCCACGACCGAATAGCCCGGTGGCGTTTTAGATCAAGCGGTATCCCGGTCTGGCTCGGCTGTCGATATGACGGCACTGGCATCGTGCTTACAAGGCAACTACCCGCTTCCTATAAAGAATGCCAGCTTGTTTATGGCCCGGGTCGAGTCGTCAAGAAAATTAGCTGCGACTAGTCAGGCTCACGAGCCGCGCACCGTGCAGGTCGCAATGTTCCTCGAATCCCGCGGACATGCCAACGTGTTCAATCTGCAGGCCAGCGCGATCTTCAGCGCGGTCGTCGTGCGACGTGTAGTACGCCCCTTTCGCGCTCGCGAGCAGCCTCGGCGTGCTCTCGAACTGACGGTTTGGGTCGGCTGACGGCGGCGCGTTCGATCATGTCCGGTCTCCCTGACCAGCATTCAGTCTCACTGGTGCTCCGGTGTGAGGGAGCGCCCACGCCATGCACAAAAGCGCGGCGTCCCCAAGGCACCTATGCACCGCCGACGCCCCGCCTGCGCCAGCGACGCTTCGCTGGCGTCGAAGCACGCTTCGTCGCGGCGCGACGCGCACCCGAACGAGGCGCGCCGCGCGCGACTGCACCAGTTTCGCGCCGTGCCATCGATGGACCGAGTCGCCACCCCCGCGCCCATAACCGCGCCACCACAGGCATCGCACGCGCATTGCGTCGAACGCATCACATGGCATGTGCCTTGCAGTAGACGAGCGGCAAGCCGTGCGAGCTCAGCCAGGCTGGCTGAAATCGGCGCTCATAAACAGTGACCATCAATGACAAGGGGAAAGCACATGAAACGTCGCAGTCTGTTGAAGTACGGCTCCATGTCCGGCGCGCTCGCGCTCGCGGGCCGCGTGCCGTTCGCGCACGCGCAGTCCGATAGCGGTCCGATCAAGGTGGGCATCCTGCATTCGCTGTCCGGCACGATGGCGATCTCCGAGACGTCGCTGAAAGACACCGCGTTGATGACGATCGCCGACATCAACAAGAACGGCGGTGTGATGGGCCGTCAGATCCAGCCGGTGGTCGTCGACCCGGCGTCGAACTGGCCGCTGTTCGCCGAGAAGGCGCGCCAGCTTCTCACGCAGGACAAATGCGCGGTCGTGTTCGGCTGCTGGACCTCGGTGTCGCGCAAGTCGGTGCTGCCGGTGTTCGAGGAACTGAACGGCCTGCTGTTCTATCCGGTGCAGTACGAAGGCGAGGAAATGTCGCGCAACGTGTTCTATACGGGCGCAGCTCCTAACCAGCAGGCGATTCCCGCGACCGAATACCTGATGAGCGCCGAAGGCGGCGGCGCGAAGCGCTTCTTCCTGCTCGGCACCGACTATGTGTATCCGCGCACGACCAACAAGATCCTGCGCGCGTTCCTCAAATCGAAGGGCGTGCAGGAAGCCGACATTCAGGAGGTTTATACGCCGTTCGGTCACAGCGACTATCAGACCATCGTCGCGAACATCAAGACCTTCTCGCAAGGCGGCAAGACCGCGGTGATCTCGACCGTGAACGGCGATTCGAACGTGCCGTTCTACAAGGAACTCGGCAACCAGGGGCTGAAGGCGTCGGATGTGCCGGTCGTCGCGTTCTCGGTCGGCGAAGAGGAACTGCGCGGCATCGACACGAAGCCGCTCGTCGGCAATCTCGCTGCCTGGAACTACTTCATGTCGGTGCGCAACCCGTCCAACGAGAAGTTCAAGAAGCAATGGGCCACGTGGGTCAAGGACAACAACCTGCCGGGTGGCACGAAGCGCGTGACCAACGATCCGATGGAGGCGACCTTCGTCGGCATCCATATGTGGAAGCAGGCGGTCGAGAAAGCAAAGAGCACCGACGTCGACAAGGTGCGCGTCGCGATGGTCGGGCAGACCTTCGCGGCACCGTCGGGCTTCACGCTGGAGATGGACGGCAACCACCATCTGCACAAGCCGGTGATGATCGGCGAGGTACGCGCGGATGGCCAGTTCAACGTCGTGTGGCGTACCAAGGGGCCGATCCGCGCGCAACCGTGGAGCCCGTTCATCGCCGGCAATGCGGGCAAGCCGGATGTGGTCAGCTCGATTCCGGCGTTCCTGCGGCGCTCGCGCGTTGCGTGACGGGTCGGCGTGAGTCGCATCGCGGCGCGCGGCGAACCGCGCGTGTCTCGCCGCAGCAGCCGCGTGCCGGGACGTGCGGCCTGCGTACCGGCACGCGCAGCGCAGCGCGGCGACGCCCCGCTGAAGCGGCGGCGGCACCCTCGCGCGCCCGAGCGGCTCATCGATTCAATCCAGTGCAAAAGGCCATCATGGCGTTTTCATTTCCGACTTCCGTACGACGACGCGGCGCGGCGCTCCTGCTGCGGCTCGCGGTCCTTCTCGCCGCCGCGCCGGGCGCCGCATTCGCGCTGACCCAGGCCGACGTCGCGCCGCTCGCCGGCGACGACTTCGAGGCGAAGTCCGCCGCGATCGACAAACTGATCGCCACGCACGATACCGCGTCGCTCGCGGTGCTGAAGGCCCTCGCCGACGACAGCGCGCTCGCCACCGACTCAGGCGCGGTACTGCTGCAGGACGGCGACGCCACCCGCGATGCCGTCACCGGCCAACCGGTCGCCGCGAACGACGGGCAACCCATCACGCTGAACAACCTGCTGCGCTCGAAAGTAGCGGGCGCGCTGTCGGGTCTGCAACTCGCGTCGCCCGACCAGGCGACACGCGCAGCCGCCATCGATGCGCTGCTGAAAAACCCCGATCCATCGATCAAACCGCTGGTGGACGCCGCGCGCGCCAAAGAAACCGATCCCGCGCTGAAGAAGCGTCTCGACACGCTGTGGGCGATGAGCGCATTGCACGACCCGGACCCTTCGAAGCGTCTCGAAGCCGTGCAACTGGTCGCCGCGCGCCACGACCTCGAAATGAACGAGTTGCTGCGCCCGCTAGTCGCGAAGAAAGCCGACGGCACGTTTGTCGAAACCGACGAACGCGTGCGCGCGGCCGCGCAAAGCGGCATCGACGAGCTCGACGCGATCCAGCGCCGCAGCCAGATCGCGGGCACGCTGTTCGCCGGGCTGTCGCTCGGCAGCGTGCTGCTGCTCGCCGCGCTCGGCCTGGCGATCACGTATGGCCTGATCGGCGTGATCAACATGGCTCACGGCGAATTCCTGATGATCGGCGCCTACGCGACCTACGTCGTGCAGAACCTCGTTCAGCGCTTCGCGCCCAACGCGTTCGACTGGTATCCGCTCTTCGCGATACCGGCCGCCTTCGTCGCGGCCGCGCTGGTCGGCATCGTGCTCGAGCGGCTCGTACTGAAGCATCTGTACGGCCGCCCGCTCGAAACGCTGCTGACCACCTTCGGCGTGAGCCTGATCCTGATTCAGGCGACCCGCATGCTGTTCGGCGCGCAGAACGTCCAGGTCGTCAATCCGTCGTGGATGAGCGGCGGCGTCACCGTCCTGCCGAACCTGATCCTGCCGTACAACCGGCTCGCGATTCTCGCGTTCTCGCTGATCGTCGTCGCGATCGCATGGGCCGTGCTCACGCGCACTCGGTTGGGTCTGTTCGTGCGCGCGGTCACGCAGAACCGCCGGATGGCCGCGTGCGTCGGCGTAAAAACCGCGCGCGTCGATTCGTATGCGTTCGCATTCGGCGCGGGCATCGCGGGGCTCGGCGGCTGCGCGCTGTCGCAGATCGGCAATGTCGGGCCCGACCTCGGCCAGAGCTACATCATCGATTCCTTCATGGCGGTCGTGCTAGGCGGTGTCGGCCAGCTTGCGGGCACCGTGCTCGGCGGCTTCGGCCTCGGGCTCGTCAGCAAGGCGATCGAACCGTTCTGGGGCGCGGTGCTCGCGAAGATCGCGGTACTCGTGCTGATCGTGCTGTTCATCCAGAAGCGTCCGCAGGGCATGTTCGCCTTGAAGGGCCGCAGCGCGGAGGCATGAGATGGCATCGGCTACTTCATCGACGAACCCCTCTTCCGCGGCGTCGTCGCGCGCGGGTGCCGGCGCCGCGCGCGAGTTCAACACCGGCTTTGCGCTCGGCCTGCCACCGCGGCCCGCGTTGCTGTCGCGTCGCGCGTGGCTCGCGCTGATCGCGTTGATCATCGTGGTCGGCCTCGGCGTGCCGTTCGCCGCGCTGGTGATTCCGCAGACGAGCGCCTTGCATCTGTCCGCGTACGCGATGACGCTGACCGGCAAGTTCATGTGCTATGCGATCGCCGCGCTGGCGCTCGATCTGGTGTGGGGCTACTGCGGCATCCTGAGTCTGGGCCACGCGTTGTTCTTCGCGCTCGGCGGCTATGCGATCGGTATGTACCTGATGCGCGCGATCGGTCACGACGGCAAGTACGGCAGCGATCTGCCCGACTTCATGGTGTTTCTCGACTGGCACCAGTTGCCGTGGTACTGGCAAGGCACGCAGCATCTCGGCTACGCGCTGCTGCTCGTCCTGCTGGTGCCGGCCGTGGTCGCGTGGGTGTTCGGCTTCTTCACGTTCCGTTCGCGCGTGAAGGGCGTGTATCTGTCGATCATCACACAGGCGATGACCTTCGCCGCGATGCTGCTGTTCTATCGCAACGAAACGGGCTTTGGCGGCAATAACGGCTTTACCGACTTCAAGCGCATCGGCGGCTTTCCGATCACGCATCAGGGCACCCGCGCCGTGTTGCTGCTGATCACGTTCGCGGTGCTGATCGCCGCGTTCATCGGCGCGCGCGCGATCGTCACCTCGAAGCTCGGCCGTGTCGTGACCGCGGTGCGCGACGGCGAAACGCGGCTGATGTTTCTCGGCTACAGCCCGCTCGCGTACAAGCTGTTCGTGTGGACCGTGTCGGCGGTGCTGTGCGGCATCGCGGGCGCGTTGTACGTGCCGCAGGTCGGCATCATCAATCCGGGCGAGATGTCGCCGGGCAACTCGATCGAAATGGCGATCTGGGTGGCGGTCGGCGGACGCGGCACACTGATCGGACCGATCATCGGCGCGTTCGCGGTGAACGGCGCGAAGAGCTTCTTTACGGCGAACTTCCCCGAATACTGGCTGTTCTTTCTCGGCCTGATCTTCGTGCTGGTGCCGCTGCTGCTGCCGAACGGCATCATGGGTCTCGCCGATCTGCTGACGCGCAAAAGAAACCGCTGAGGAACCGCTGATGAACGAAAACCCGATGGTTCCCGATCTGGATTTGCCCGAAGCACCGCCGGAACGCTCGCTGAGCGGCGTCGCGAGCATGGGGCACACGGTCGTGCCCGGCGAGATCGACGTATCGCACGGCACGATCCTGTACCTCGAAGACGTGACCGTCAGCTTCGACGGCTTTCGCGCACTCAACGCGTTATCGCTCGCGATCGACGCGGGCGAACTGCGCTGCATCATCGGTCCGAATGGCGCGGGCAAGACGACGATGATGGACGTGATCACGGGCAAGACCGCACCCGATCACGGCAAGGTGTTTCTCGGCCAGTCGATCGATCTGACGCGGATGAACGAACCGGCGATCGCGCGCGCCGGCATCGGCCGCAAGTTCCAGAAGCCGACCGTGTTCGAGCAGCATCCGGTGTGGGAAAACCTCGAACTCGCGATGAAAACCGACAAGGGCTGGTGGGCGTCGCTGCGCGCGCGGCTCGATCGAGACGCTCAGGCGCGCATCGAGCAAACGCTCGCGCTGATCGGGCTGGAAAGCGAAGCGCGCAGGCTCGCCGGCGAGCTATCGCACGGCCAGAAGCAGCGCCTCGAAATCGGCATGCTGCTCATGCAACGCCCAGCGCTGCTGCTGCTCGACGAACCCGCGGCCGGTATGACCGACGACGAAACGATGCAGCTCGCCGAATTGCTCAACCACCTGCGCGGCACCTGCTCGATGATGGTCGTCGAGCACGACATGGAGTTCGTCGCGGCGCTCGCGGGCGACACGGGCAAGGTGACGGTGATGGCCGAAGGCCGCGTGCTCGCGCACGGCACGCTCGACGAAGTGAAGCGCGATGAGACCGTGATCGAGTCTTATCTCGGCCGCTGATTGCAGCTCGAGGCGGTACCGCATCGTCAACCCGACAGGATGACTGAACCATGCTCGAAGTAGACCGACTGAACCAGTACTACGGCGGCAGCCATATTCTGCGCGACGTGAAGCTCACGGTGCCCGACCGCAAGCTGACGGTGCTGCTAGGGCGCAACGGCGTCGGCAAGACCACGCTGCTGCGCTGCCTGATGGGCGTCGTGCCCGCGAAAAGCGGTGCGATCGCGTGGCGCGGCGAACCGCTGATGAAACTACCCACGCATGCGCGCGTCGCCCAGGGGCTCGCCTACGTGCCGCAGGGCCGCGATATTTTTCCGCGCTTGACCGTAGAGGAAAACCTGCTGGTGGGCGCCGCAAGCAGAAGGTCGCCGAAGAAAATCCCCGATCGCATCTACGAGCTGTTCCCGGTGCTGGAGGACATGCGCAACCGGCGCGGCGGCGATCTGTCCGGCGGTCAGCAGCAACAGCTCGCGATCGGCCGCGCGCTGATGAGCGAGCCGCAACTGCTGATCCTCGACGAGCCGACCGAGGGCATCCAGCCGTCGATCATTCAGGACATCGGCCGCACGCTGCGGCAGCTCGTCGAGGACATGGGCATGACGGTGCTGCTCGTCGAGCAGTACTACGATTTCGCCAAAGCGATCGCCGATCGTTACTGGGTGATGAGTCGCGGCGAAATCATCGCGGGCGGTGAAGGGGCGAACATGGATGCCGATGGAGTGCGGGGTTTGATTGCCGTGTAAGCGTTTTTTCAATCTGCAACAGCCATTAGAAAGCTTGCGGCCCGCGCCGTCGGCCCCGTCTGACGCGACTGAAGCTCACCACTCAAGTTATCCGCCGCGCAACCGTTACACAGGCTAGGCAGCGCCGCAACGGTTCGACGAGGTGGACACCATGGACGACAACAAGCAGGTCAGACGCGAGTTTTACAGAAACCCAGCCTCCTATTGCAGGGTGATGAACGTCGTGTCGGCAGTCACCTTCGGTTTATTCGAGGTGCACAGCGGCGGTACGGTCGGCATGCTGTCGGTGCGCTGGGAGAAGCTCGGCAACGAACTCGCGCCCCAGTTGCACGCGTACTACGACAGCTGGCACGTGCTCGCGTCGTTCCAGGACGTCCTCGCGAGAATGGCTGAGACGACCGGTCCGTCGTGTTCGCCGGAAGCTTTCTGTCAGCTCTTGCTCGACTGCGGATTCATCAATCGCGCGGAACGCGGCGTGGACGATCACGCCGCGCCGACCCGCGTGGGCTAGTCACTGCCGCGGTAAAACCAGCGTTAGCAACACAACATCGTTAAAGAAGGGAGAAAAGCATGTCCGTGACGGTTCACGTCGAGTATCAGTACTGCCGACATGGCAAGAAAGCAATCGAGACAGGCAGCGACTCGTTGACCGTCCAGGAAAACACCCCGCGCGCTATCGTCGCGCTGCTGCGGCTGCTGCATCCGCAGTGGGAGGGCATCAAGGTGCTGTCGGTGACCGAGGCCTCGCCTGAAGGCACTGCGTCGTAGTCGCTGCCGCGCGGCTCTCGCGCCGCGACCGCGTGCTATCCTCGCCGCACGCCGGTTCCCCCCTTTCATCCGCATGTCGCTCCACGAAAATCACGCCTCGCTCTTCGCCGCGCACTCCTCGTGGCGCGCGCGACTCGAACTCGGCTTCGTCGGCGGCGACGCTCGCACGACGCTCGCGCACCGGCTTCACGATGGGCCGCTGCGCGTGCAACGGCCGCTCTATCCGGAAGGCCCGGCGATCTGTCACGCGGTGATCGTGCATCCTCCCGGCGGCGTCGCGGGTGGCGATCAGCTCGACATCGACATCACGCTCGCCGCGCACACACATGCGGTGCTGACGACGCCGGGCGCAACCAAGTGGTACAAGTCGAATGGCCGCGCGGCGCGGCAGTGCATCGCGCTCAGGGTCGGCGAACAGGCGAAGCTCGACTGGCTGCCGCAGAACAACATCGTGTTCGATCACGCGAACGCGCAACTCGATTTTTCGCTGACGCTCGGCGCCGGCGCGAGCGCGATCGGCTGGGACGCGACGCAGCTCGGACGCCAGGCGGCCGGCGAACGCTGGTCGGCGGGTAGCTTGCGCGCGGTGTCGCGCATCGTCGGCGCTAATGGCGAGCTCCTGTGGTTCGAACGCGCGACTCTCAGCGCCGACGATCCGCTGCGCGACGCGCCGCAGGGTCTCGCCGGCTTTCCGGCCTACGGCACGCTGTGGGCCGTAGGCGCCGCTTGCGACGACGCGCTCGCCGAGTCGCTCACCGCGCAACTGCCGTTCGACGACACGTTGCGAGCGGCAGCCTCGTGCGTGACCAGCGGCGTACTGCTCGTGCGCGCGGTGTCACGCTCGATGGAAACGCTGCAGCACGCGCTCACGCGCTGCTGGCTGCAATTGCGGCCGGTCGTGCATGGTGTCGCGGCGGTGCCGTTGCGGATCTGGTCGACCTGAGCGCGCGGCTTCCTTCTTTCGCCTTCATCACCCTCTTCGCGCACCAAGGCGGCGCACGCGCGCGCCCCAACCATGTGCGCTAGCTGGCGTAACGCGCCGCCAGGCCGCAGCCCAGCGCGATGGCACACAGTTTGCATTGGATTCGCCACTTCGCGGCCGGACACGAAGACGCCAGCGACGACCCGACTCCAACGACACACCACCGCTCACGCCGATGACCCGCACCCTCTCCCGCTCCGCGCGCCGCACCTTGCTGGCCGCATTGCTCGCCCTGCCCATCGTCGCCGACCTCGCGTTTCATGCGGGCGCCGCGCACGCCGACACGCTCGACAACATCGCCAAGGCCGGCGTACTGAAGGTCGCCGTGCCCGAAGACTATCCGCCGTTCGGCTCGGTCGGTCCCGACATGAAGCCGCAGGGCTACGACATCGACACGGCCGCGCTGCTCGCCAAAGCGATGAACGTGAAGCTCGAACTGGTGCCGGTCAACAGCGCGAACCGCATTCCGTATCTGCAAACGGGCAAGGTCGATCTCGTGATCTCGTCGCTTGGCAAAACGCCTGAGCGCGAGAAAGTGATCGACTTCTCGAGCGCGTACGCGCCGTACTACCAGGGCGTGTTCGGTCCCGCCGATATCAAGGTCAGCGGTCCTGCCGATCTGACAGGCAAGACCGTCGGCGCGACGCGCGGCGCGCTTGAGGAAATCGGTCTCACGCAGATGGCTCCGAACGCAACGATCAAACGCTTCGAGGACAACAACGCGACGATCGCCGCGTTCCTGTCCGGCCAGGTGCAGCTGATCGCGGCCGGCAACATCGTCGCGGCCGCGATTCTCGCGAAGAATCCGCCGCGCCGTCCGGAGCCGAAGTTCGTGATCAAGAACTCGCCGTGCTTCGTCGGCATGAATAAAAACGAGCCGCGTCTGCAACAGAAGGTCGATGCCGCGATCGCGCAGGCAAAGCAGGACGGCACGCTCGGTGCGATGTCGAAGAAGTGGTTTGGCGCACCGCTGCCTGCCGATCTGTGATCCTGCAAGCACGACTGTAAGCGCGCCGTTAGCCGGGCTTGATACCGTGACCGGCTGATGGCGCGACGACCACGCCGCCACGACAAATCAACGCCGAGACCCACACCCCGATGAAGCTGACACCTCGCGAGAAGGACAAGCTGCTGATCTTCACCGCCGCGCTGCTCGCCGAACGGCGCCGTGCGCGCGGCCTCAAGCTGAACTATCCGGAAGCGGTCGCCTTCATCACCGCCGCGCTGATGGAAGCCGCGCGCGACGGCAAGAGTGTCGCCGAGGTGATGCACTACGGCACCACGCTGCTCACGCGCGCCGACGTGATGGAGGGGGTACCCGAAATGATCCCCGACATCCAGGTCGAAGCGACGTTCCCCGACGGCACCAAGCTCGTCACCGTCCATCACCCGATTCCCTGAAGTCCTCTTCGTCAAGGCAGGCCCCATGATTCCCGGCGAACTCCTCATCGACGACGGCGAGCACGAACTGAACGCGGGCCGCGCGACGCTCACGCTGGTTGTGTCGAATACCGGCGACCGTCCCGTGCAGATCGGCTCGCATTACCACTTCTACGAAGTGAACGACGCGCTGTCATTCGATCGCGAAGCGGCGCGCGGCTTTCGGCTGAATATCGCGGCGGGTACCGCGGTGCGCTTCGAGCCCGGCCAGGAGCGCACAGTCGAACTCGTCGCGCTGGCGGGCGAGCGCGTCGTGTACGGCTTCAACGGCAAGGTAATGGGCAAGCTGTGATGCGCTGCCCGCGCCCTGGCGTTTCGACCGCCCTGCTCCGCCATGCGTTGCTTGTAGCCCGCTTGTAGCTCACTCCGGACCCACACCATGACACTACGCATTGGCCGCCGCGCGTACGCGGAGATGTTCGGCCCCACCACCGGCGACCGCGTGCGCCTCGCCGACACCGGACTACTGATCGAGATCGAGCGCGACTTCACGACCTACGGCGAAGAGGTCAAGTTCGGCGGCGGCAAGGTGATTCGCGACGGCATGGGCCAGTCGCAGCGCGTGCATGCCGAGGTCGTGGATACCGTCGTGACGAACGCGGTGATCCTCGATCACTGGGGCATCGTGAAGGCCGACATCGGCATCAAGGACGGCCGCATCGCGGCGATCGGCAAGGCCGGCAATCCCGACATTCAGCCGAACGTGACGATCGCGATTGGCGCGGCCACCGAAGTGATCGCGGGCGAAGGGCTGATCGTGACCGCGGGCGGCATCGATACGCACATCCACTTCATCAGCCCGCAGCAGATCGAGGAAGCGCTCGCGAGCGGCGTGACGACGATGCTCGGCGGCGGCACCGGCCCCGCGACCGGCACGAATGCGACGACCTGCACGCCCGGGCCGTGGCATCTCGAACGCATGCTGCAAGCGGCCGACGGCTACCCGATGAATCTCGGCTTTCTCGGCAAGGGCAACGTAAGCCAGCCGGCACCCCTGACCGAACAGATCGCCGCTGGCGCGATCGGCCTGAAGCTGCACGAGGACTGGGGCACGACACCCGCGGCGATCGACAACTGTCTTTCCGTCGCCGACGATACCGACACGCAGGTCGCGATCCACACCGATACGCTGAACGAAGCGGGCTTCGTCGAAACGACCGTTGCAGCGTTCAAGGGCCGCACGATCCACACCTATCACACCGAAGGCGCGGGCGGCGGCCACGCGCCGGACATCATCAAGGTGTGCGGCGAAGCGAACGTGCTGCCGTCGTCGACGAATCCGACACGGCCGTACACGGTCAACACGCTCGACGAGCATCTCGACATGCTGATGGTGTGCCATCACCTCGATCCGTCGATTGCGGAAGACATCGCGTTCGCCGAATCGCGGATTCGCCGCGAGACGATCGCGGCCGAGGACATCCTGCACGATCTCGGCGCGCTTTCGATGCTATCTTCGGATTCGCAGGCGATGGGCCGCGTCGGCGAAGTGATCATCCGCACGTGGCAGACCGCGCACAAGATGAAGGTGCAACGCGGCGCGCTGCCCGAGGACAACGCGCGTCGCGACAATTTCCGCGCGAAGCGCTACGTCGCGAAGTACACGATCAATCCGGCGATCACGCACGGCATCGCGCATGAGGTCGGCTCGATCGAGCCTGGCAAGTGGGCCGATCTGGTGTTCTGGGAGCCGGCGTTTTTCGGCATCAAGCCGTCGCTGATCCTGAAGGGCGGCATGATCGCGATGGCGCAGATGGGAGATCCGAATGCATCGATTCCGACGCCGCAGCCGGTGCATTATCGCGAGATGTTCGCGACGCGCGGTGGCGCGCTGGGTCGCACGTCGCTGACCTTCGTGTCGCAACTCGCCGCCGATGCGAACGTCGCCGAACGCTATGGTTTGGAAAAGCGCATCGTCGCGGTGAAGAACTGCCGCAGCGTGACGAAGGCCGACATGATTCACAACGCGTGGCGCCCGAACATCAGCGTCGATCCGGAAACCTACCAGGTGATCGCCGACGGCCAGCTGCTGACCTGCGATCCGGCCACCGTGCTGCCGATGGCGCAACGCTATTTCCTGTTCTGACCATGCGTACACTGAACAAACTTCTCGCGCCGCATCTGAAGATTGCGCCCGTACTCGTCAAGCGAGCGCCGACATTGACGCTCGCGTTCGATGAACGTCGCAAGAGCCGTCTTGCCGCGACGCTCGATAACGGCGAGGAAATCGCCTTGCTGTTGCCGCGCGGCACCGTGCTGCGCGATGGCGACGTGCTCGTCGCCGATGATGGCGGGCTCGTGCGTGTCGTCGCGGCTGACGAAGCCGTGCTTGTGGTACGCGCTTCGGACGCGTTGACGTTGACGCGCGCCGCGTATCACCTCGGCAATCGTCATACGCCGGTCGAAGTGGGCACCGACTATCTGAAGCTCGAATACGATCCAGTGCTCGCCGACATGCTCGAGCGCATCGGCGCGACGCTCGAGCAGGTGTCGCTGCCGTTCCACCCTGAGGCCGGTGCATATGGCGGCGGGCACAAGCATGGGCACGACGAGACGTTCGCCGAGGACTATGCGATTGCGCAGCAGGTGTTTGGTGAGCATCATGGGCATGAGCACTCGCACGACTACGACCCTGACCACGTGCACGACGAATCGTGCGGACATGGGCACCACTCGCATCACCATGCGCATCGCTGAACTCACCGCGCTGCTGCATCTCGCGTCGCCGGCGCTGCCGATCGGCGCGTTCAGCTATTCGCAGGGTCTCGAAGCGGCGATCGAAGCGCAACTCATCACCGACGCCGACTCCGCGCGCACGTGGATCGAGTGCGGGCTGACTGACGTGCTCGCGCGCGGCGAGTTGCCGTTCCTCGCGCAGCAGATCGAACGCTGGCGCACGCACGACGCCGTCGAACTCGCCGACGCCAACGCCGAATTCCTCGCGAGCCGCGAGTCCGCCGAACTGCGCCGCGAAACCGAGCAGATGGGTTGGTCGCTGCGGCAGTTGTGCGTGTCGCTCGAATGGGGCGATGCGGCGAGGCGCGAAACGCTCGCGTCGCTCGCGGCGCTCGCGCTGCCGAGCGCGTTCGCATTCGCCGCCTACGCGCACGCTGCGTCCACCGATGCCGCGCTCGCCGCCTACGCGTTCAGCTGGGTCGAGAACCAGGCCGCCGCCGCGTTGAAGGCGGTGCCGCTCGGCCAGCTCGCGGGACAGCGCATCATCGTCGCGCTGCGCGAACCAATCGACGCAGCCGTCGCGCGTGCGCTCGCCATTTCGCGTGATGGCCTCAACACATTCGCACCGCAGCTCGGCATTCTGTCGGCGCGCCACGAGTCGCAGTATTCGCGGCTCTTCCGCTCGTAACACGATTTCCACGATCCATCATGAACGCACCTCATCATCCGGCCTCTCATACCGCGAACCAGACCCGCACGAAGAAACTGCCGCCGCTGCGCGTGGGTGTCGGCGGCCCGGTCGGCTCGGGCAAGACCACGCTGCTCGAAATGCTGTGCAAGGCGATGCGCGACCAGTACGACCTCGTCGCGATCACGAACGACATCTATACGAAAGAGGATCAGCGTCTGCTGACCGTCGCGGGCGCGCTGCCGGCCGAGCGCATCATGGGTGTCGAGACGGGCGGCTGCCCGCACACGGCGATCCGCGAGGACGCGTCGATCAACCTCGAAGCGGTCGAGCGCATGCTCACGCGTTTTCCGGACGCGGACATCGTGTTCATTGAATCGGGTGGCGACAATCTCGCGGCAACCTTCAGCCCGGAGCTGTCGGACCTGACGATCTACGTGATCGACGTGGCGGGTGGCGAGAAGATTCCGCGCAAGGGCGGACCCGGCATCACGAAGTCGGATCTGCTCGTGATCAACAAGACCGATCTCGCGCCGCTGGTGGGCGCAAACCTCGACGTGATGGCGTCGGACGCGAAGAAGATGCGCGGCGAGCGGCCCTTCGTGATGTGCAATCTGAAGGCGCTCGAAGGGCTCGACGAGGTGGTGAAGTTTATTGAAAAGAAGGGGTTGTTGAAGGTGTGAGCCAGTGACGTGTCAGTCGCCAGGATGGCATTCGTGCAGGAATGCCATCATTTCGCTGCCATCCTTCGACAGATAGAAGCGCACCATCTTCTCGTTGAAGTCGGCCGCGCGCTGAGCGGGCACACTGATCGCATCGATACCGTTCGCCATCAGCACGCCGTTCATCATGAAGCGCGACGTGCGCTTGTTGCCGTCGAAGAAAAACTGCTGCAACGCGCCGAACAGGAAGAACGCACAGCCGCGTTCGAATGGATTGGAAACTTCTTCGCGGAGCGCGCGAACACCTGCGCCAAAAACCCGGTTGAGCTCTGGAGCACCAGGCACGGTGGGCAAAGGCGTATATCGCCCCGCCTCACCCAACGCGACGTCTGGCGTATAGCGCATTTCTTCACCCTCACCGCGGAAAACACCCCATTCGAGCGCTTCGTTACGCGCGACGAGGCGATGCAGGTCGCAGAAAGTCGCCTTGTCGAGTGCGAACTGACCGTTTTGGACGATCACCAACAGACGTTTCGAGCTCTCGGCGAGATTGAGGATCTGTTCCTGGTCGGAGATTTTCCGTCCGCCAACCGTGACGCCATCGAGAAGCGTCTTAACCTCGGGAAACGTAAACGGGTTCCCTTCGAGCACACTTGCATCCCAGACGAATTCCGGCAGCATGCGATGAAAACGGAAACACACCCGTTTGATCGAATGGACCGGAATGTCCTGTGGAACCGCAGTGCGATCCCATTGAAAACCGAGTTCGGTGAAAAGCGTCATCGCAGGTGTTGAGAAAGCAGTTCAGATGGCAGGGCCGGTGCTTGCAGAACCCCAATGTGCGGAGAATAACTTATTTGTGGGCGCGTGAAGCGCAAGACCAGGGGCCACCTCGCGCGGCACCCTTGGTCACTCCGGCAACAACGCCGCTAACACATCGACCGTCCTCGCCGTCGCCCCGCGATGCCTCGCCGCAAACGCGGCAGCCGCACCGCCCATCGCGAGCCGCCGCGACTTGTCGCCGAACAGCTCGCGCAGCGCGCGCGCCAGATCGGCCGGGTCCTGCACCTGCACGGCGGCGCCGGCCGCGACCGCATCGGCGGTGGCCTGCGTGAAGTTGAAAACGTGTGGCCCGATCAGCACCGGCACGCCGACCGCGCACGCTTCGATCAGGTTCTGTCCGCCGAGCGGCAGCAGACTGCCGCCGATGAACGCCAGATCCGATGCCGCGTAGTAAGCGCCCAACTCGCCCATCGAATCGCCGAGCACCACGTTCACGTCGCGCGGCAGCGGTGGCACGCCATCGTCGGCGATGCGCGCGGCCGACGCGACCTTCGCATCTGGTGCCCAGTTCGATCGGCGTTCGAGCCGCAACCCCGCCTTCTCGACGAGCGACGCGACTTCATTGAAGCGTTGCGGGTGACGCGGCACCAGAATCAGCAGCGCATCGTCGACGCCGAGCGCCGCGAACGCGTCGAGCACCAGCGCCTCTTCGCCCTCGCGCGTGCTCGCCGCGACCCACACGGGCCGCGTGCCGATCGCCGCGCGCCACGCGTGGCCGCGCGCCGCGAGTTCGGGCGGCGTGCTCATGTCGAACTTGAGATTGCCGAGCACCGCGACGTTGCGCGCGCCGAGCGAGGTCAGCCGCTCGGCATCGGACGGGCTCTGCGCGAGCACGCGCGCGAAGCCGCCGAACACGTCTTTCGTCGCGCCGCCGAACTTCGCCGCGCGCTTGAACGAACGCGCCGACATCCGCGCATTGGTCAGCACGAGCGGCACGTCGGCGCGCCGGCATTCGTCGATCAAGGTCGGCCATACCTCGGTTTCCATCACGAGACCGAGCGACGGCCGCCACGCGCGCAAGAAGCGCCGTACCGCATGCGGCATGTCGTACGGTAGATAGCTGCGCAACACGCGGTCGCCGAAAATTTCGCTGCCGGTCGTGCGGCCGCTCGGCGTCATGTGCGTGAGCAGAATGCGAGCGTCCGGGCGCGCCTTCATCAGCGCATCGATCAGCGGCTGGGCGGCGCGCGTCTCGCCAACCGACACCGCATGCACCCAGATCAACGGCGCGTTGTCTTCGGGCAAGCGTCCACGCGAATAACCGAAGCGCTCGCCGATATGCTCGCGGTAACCGCGCTCCTTGCGCGAACGGATCAACAGACGCAGCACGGCAAGCGGCGCGATCAGCCACCAGAGCGCGCGATAGATCGCTCTTAGCATCGGCGCTCCGCGTGGTTCGTCTTCGTCGCAAAGTCCACGGCGCTGATACGCGCGATGCGGGCCAGCACCTGCCCGGCCCTCGAATCGACCGCCGCGCTCAAACCAGCGCCCTGCCCTTCAGGCGCTCGAGAATGCCGAGCGGCGCGCATTCCGGCTGCGCCATCGCCTTCACCGGCAGGAAGAAAGTCTGCTCCAGCATGAACTGGCCGGACATCACCGCATGCGAGGTCTGGTCGGAGAAGCACACCCACACGCTGCCCGGCGGAAACGGCATGGTCTCTTGCGGACTCGTCTTCTGATAGTCGAGGTCGGCCTTCATGCCGTCGTGCAGATTGAGCATCAGATGGTCGTACTCGCTGCGCGGCGACTTCGTCACATGCAGCAGGTTCAGCAGCCACGCGGAGCCCGGCATCTGCGGCTTGATGCGCGGCAGGAAGCGCTGCGCCATGTCCTCGAACGGCTCGCCGACGCGCCATACGCGCGGCACGCCATGTGGGTTCACGTTGGTGAACACGCGCAGGATGCGCTCGCCGTAGTTAGGCCGCGACGGAAACGCATCGACGTGCAGACGGCTGTCGTCCTTGCGCCACGAGGTTTCGCGCGTCTCGACCTGATGCAGCCGCAGGCTCGTCGGCGCGACGCGCAATTTGCCGCTGTACTCGGGAAAGAGCCCGTCGACGAGCGTACGCGCATTCGCCTGATAACGCGCGATCAACGCGCGCACGGCCGATTGCGTGACCGCATCGCCGGCCACGCCGTGCAGCGCGCCGCCGTTCGGTTCGAGGCTGATGTTCTTGCGGTTCGGATCGGCGATTGCCGGGTCGAGCAACGCCTGCTCGCCACCGTCGATCGCAAAGCGCAGGTTCGGGAAGTACAGCACCTTGCCGCGCTCGACGCCGGCGAGCAGCGTCTCGCGCGGCACGGACAGGTTGCAGCCGTGCCAGTCGGCGTTCGCTACTTCGATGATCTGGGTTTCGTTCATGATCGCCCTTGGGAACGGAGGGTGCGCAAGGCGAAGCGCACCGGCGGGTGACAGCCCGTGCTGATGACTGCCGGCCCGGGTTACAGCAAACCAAACGCGGCCAGCGCCGACTTGACCTGCTGCAGCGTGGGCGGCTGACCGGCCGCGCCGAGATTGACGACGTTCGGCGACCAGTAGCCGCCGGTGCGCCACGCGGTCGAGAAATTGTACAACTCGACCGTAGGCCGCTTCAGCGCCGCCGCGATGTGGACCAGACCTGTGTCGACCCCGACCGTCGCGGCCGCGCCATCGATCAGCCCGACCACCGCCGGCAGCGACAGCTTCGGCGGCACGATCGCGGCCGCGCCGAATTCCTTCGCGAGCCGCTCGCTGGTCGCGCGCTCGGCGTCGCTGCCCCACGGCAGCACGATCGACGCGCCGCGCCGCACCAGCGTTTGCCCGAGTTCGATCCACGCGGCGTCGGGCCACTGCTTGTCGGCGCGCGAAGTCGCGTGCACGAACACCACGTACGGCACCGGCAGATTCAGATTGGCTTGCGACAGCGCGAGCGCGGCACGGCCCGTATCGAGACCGAAGTCGATGTCGTCGGTGGGTTGCGGCGGCGGATCGTTCAGCGCCGCGGCCACCAGTTGCCGCGTGCGTTCGACCACGTGCGTGCGTGGCGCGATCGGCACGCGCCGCCCGTAGAAGAAGCGCACCGGCCATTCGTAGCCGGCGCCGTCGGTGCGGTTGCCGAGGCCGACGAGAGGTCCGCGCGCCATGCTAGCGACCCACGCGGTCTTGATGAGCCCCTGGCAGTCGATCACCAGATCGTAGTGCTCGGCGGCGAGCGCGCGACGAAACGCGCCGATCTCGCGCCAGTTGTCGACGGACAGGATGCGCTTGCGCCAGCGCCGCAGCGACACCGGAATCGCGCGCCGCACGCCGCTCACGAGCTCCACGAGCCCGACGAAGCTCTCCTCGACGAGCCAGTCGATCTGCGCTTCGGGATGGCGGCGCCGGATGTCGGCTATCACGGGCATGTTGTGAACGACGTCGCCCAGCGACGACACCCTCACGATGAGTATCTTTTGCGCGCTCAAGAGTGGGAAAACCGGCTATCCGGCTCGAAGATGCGTTGAAAGGACCGCAATTCTAGCGCGTCGGATATCAAAGACATGAAAAACGCGGCGCGGTAAGGCAACCCGCGCCGCGTTCGGTAGCGGCGAGCTTCGATCCGTCTTGACGAATATCGAAGCGCGCCGCCGCATCAGCCGTCAGAACGGCAGTTTCGCATCGGCCTTCTCCGCGAGAATCACGCGGCGGAAGTCGTCCTGGATGCGCTTGAGCGCCGCGTCGTTGTCGGCTTCGAAACGCATCACGACGACCGGCGTCGTATTCGACGAACGCGCGAGGCCGAAGCCGTCCGGATACTCGACGCGCAGACCGTCGATCTTCACGACGTTGTCCGCGCCGGTGAACTTGGCGTTCTGCTGCAAACGCGCGATCAGCTCGAAGTTCTCGCCTTCTTCGAGCTTCAGTTGCAGCTCGGGCGTGGAGTGCGAATTCGGCAGCGAGTTCAGCAGCTTGCTCGGGTCGGCGACGCGCGTGAGGATCTCGAGCAGACGCGCGCCCGTGTACAGGCCGTCGTCGAAACCATACCAGCGGTCCTTGAAGAACACGTGTCCGCTCATTTCACCGGCCAGCGGCGCGCCGGTTTCGCGCAGCTTCGCCTTCACGAGCGAGTGGCCGGTCTTCCACATCAGCGGCTCGCCGCCCTTGTCCTTGACCCACTTCGCGAGATTGCGCGTGCACTTCACGTCGTAGATGATCTGCGCGCCCTTGTTGCGCGACAGCACTTCTTCGGCGAACAGCATCAGCTGACGGTCCGGGTAGATGATCTGGCCATCCTTGGTGACGACGCCCAGGCGGTCGCCGTCGCCGTCGAACGCGAAGCCGATTTCCGCATCGGTTTCCTTCAGCGCGCGAATCACGTCTTCGAGGTTCTCCGGGTGCGCCGGGTCCGGGTGGTGATTCGGGAAGTTGCCGTCGACTTCGGTGAACAGCTCGACCAGTTCGCAACCGAGCTTTTTGAACAGCTTCGGTGCGAGCGCGCCGGCCACGCCGTTGCCGGTATCGACGACGATCTTGATCGGACGCGCGAGCTTCACGTCGCTCGCGATGCGCTCGAGATACGCGTCGGCGATGTCGTATTCGGTGTAGCTGCCGCTACCGTCGGCGAAGTTCTCGTCGACGATGCGCTGATGCAGCGCGAGGATTTGCTCGCCGTAAATGGCCGCGCCGCGCAGCACCATCTTGAAGCCGTTGTAGTCCGGCGGATTATGGCTACCGGTCACGACGATGCACGAGTCGACCCGGCGCTCGCCGCCCGCGAGCTTCAACGGTACGCTCGCCGCGAAGTAGCCGACCGGCGTGGGCACCATACCCACGTTCACGACGTCGACGCCGGCCGCACGTAGGCCGTCGGACAGCGCGCCGATCAGTTCGGGGCCCGACAGGCGCCCGTCGCGCGCGACCACGACCGCGTCGCCGCCCTGCGCGCGCACTTCGCTGCCGAAGGCGCGGCCGATGGAACGCGCTGCGTCCGCGTCGAGCGTCTTGCCAATGACGCCACGAATGTCATACGCCTTGAAAATCGATTTGGAGATCATGTTGGCTCACTTGCGTGCAATGGAAAATTTTGACCTGCGCACAGACGATAACCGGTAAAAACGCGGAAAAAATCGCATTAAAAACCACCGTAATACGCGCGTTAAAAAATCGCGTTATCACGCCTCGTTGCGCCCTTGCCGGAAGCGGTCCGGTTCCAACTTATAATTGCGTTCTTCTGACCAGCCTGAATAACGCCATTCTAATGCTTAGACGCCCTCCCTTTGTAAAGTTGCCGTGGCTGCCGGCCGGGCGGGCGAACGCGCATAGCGCCGCATGCATGGCCGCACGAGGTGGCTTGACCGACGCGCAGCGGCGAGCGGCCAACGGATGCTGACACTCAGGCGCTTCGCCAATCCCGACGTCACGCGCGCGTTTACGAACATCGTCTGGCTGGGTCTCGAACGGCTCACGCAGATCGGCGTGGCAATCGTGATCAGCGGCATCCTCGCGCGTTACTTCGGACCCGATACGTTCGGCAAATGGCAGTACGCGAACACGCTGCTGCTGGTGCTGTCGCCGATCACATGGGTGTGCGGCGCGGAAATCCTCGTACCGACCATCGTCAACCGGCCGCCCGAACAACTCGGTACCGTACTCGGCAGCGCGTTCGCGTTGCGTTTCTCCGTCTCGGCCGTCGCGCTGCTGCTCACGTGGCTCGGCATTGCGCTGCATTTCTTCGAGCCGCTCGTCGGCGCGATGCTCGCTGGCCTCGCGCTCACGATGCTGTTTCGCGAGCCGTTCGTCGGCGTGATCAACGCGTGGCTGCAAAGCATGACCTACAGCAAGCCGCAGTTGCTGACCAGCATGAGCACCGCTGTGATCAAGGCCGGCCTCGTCTATCTGCTGGTGCGCGCGACGGCCGCGCCCGCACGTTTCGGCTGGCTGTGGGCGCTCGAATCGGCGGCGATCGGCGCGGTGCTGTTGCTCTACTTCATGCGCCGGCATGGCGGCAAGCTGGGCTGGCATGTCGAACGTTCGCTCTTCAAGCACTTCGCGAGCGCGGGCACGGTATTCTGGCTCGGGCTCATCTGTATGTATCTGTTCCTGAAGCTGGACCGGCTGATGCTCGAGCGCGCGATTTCGTTCGCCGACCTCGGACGCTACTCGGCCGCCCAGCAGTTGAATGAAAACTGGATCACGCTCGCGCTGATGCTCGCGCAAACCATTGCGCCCGCCTTCGTCTACCGCGTGCAAGGCATCGCGCAACTGCGCCGCAACATGTGGCGGCTCACCGCGCTGACCGCCGTGCTGATGGTGTGCGGCGCGTTCGTGCTCGATCTGCTCGCGGGCTTCATCATCCGCCGCGTGTTCGGGCCGGATTTCGAAGGCGCGATCGAGATCTTCCGCTGGGCCGTGTGGCTGTCGGTGCCCGCGGGTATCGAGGCGATCGGCAATCTGGTCGTGCTCAAGTATCAGGCCAAGTTCGTGTTGCTGGCGAAGTGGCTGCTCGCGCTCGCCGTCGCGTTCGCCGTCAATCTATTGGCGATCCCGCGACTCGGCGCGTATGGCGCGCTCGTCGGCCTCGCGGCCGGCTATCTGGCGGCCGCCTCGGTTAATCTTTATTACATCCGTTTCAAATTGCGCCCATGACGAATTCATCCGCCACCGCGCAAACCACGCTCGACGACGTCGCGGTGCTGATGCCCGCCTACAACGGCCAGGCGGACGTCGATTCTACGCTCGCGTCGTTTGAAGAAAGTGCGCTGGTGCACGTTTTGATCGTCGATGACGGCAGCACACCGCCGATCGTCGCACCCACGCTGCCGAACCTGAAGATCGAAGTGCTGCGCATGGCGCGCAACAGCGGCATCGAGCGCGCGCTGCAAACCGGCATCGATGCGCTCGCGCAGCGCGGCTTTCGTTTTGCGGCGCGCATCGACGCGGGCGATCGCGCGGTGCCCCAGCGGCTCGCGAAGCAGCGCGCGTTCATGGGAGCGCATCCGAACGTGGCGGGCCTCGGCATGTGGACCCAGGTCGTCACGCGTGCGGGCGAGCCGCTTTTCATGCTGACGCCGCCGGCCGAGCCCTATGTAATTCGGCGCCAGCGCTTTTTCCGCTCGTGCCTCGCGCATCCGTCGATGATGCTGCGTATCGATGCCGTCCGCACAGTCGGCAACTACCGCGCCGCGTATCCTTCGGCCGAGGACCTCGATCTGTTCTTACGTCTGATGGAACACTACGACTGCGCGAATCTGCCGGAGCTCGGCCTTTTCTATGAGCTGAACGAAGGCGGCATCAGCGCGACGAAGCGGCGCCGGCAGATCGCTTCGACGCTGCGTTTGCAGTTGCGCTATTTCAACGTGGCCAATCCATACGACTGGCTGGGCCTCGCGAAGAATCTGTCGCATCTGCTGCTGCCTTATCGCACGTTGCAGCGGGTCAAGCGCGCGCTGCTCACGCCGCGCGCGAGCCGTTGAGGCGCGCCGCGTGTGAGCGCTGTCGCTGCCGCCTGGTTCGCTGAGCTTCGCGCCGCTGCGTACGGCGCTGTTTTCGTATCACTGGTCCACACTTCATTCAACGCCGTGCCCTTTTTCGCATGAAGCCCTCTTTCAAGTCGACGCCCGCGCTGCGCATTACACTCGTCTGCAACACGGCCTGGGCAATCTATACGTATCGGCAAGGGCTGATCCGCACACTGATCGGGCGCGGGGTCGATGTGACGGTGCTTGCGCCGCGCGACCGCACGTTCGAGCTGCTCGCCGCGATGGGCTGCCGTTGCATCGAGCTGCCGATGGCGTCGAAGGGCACGAGTCCGGGCGAAGATCTGCGCACGCTCTTCGCGCTCTATCGGCAGTACAGGACGATCCGTCCGCACGTGGTGTTTCACTACACGATCAAGCCGAATATCTACGGCTCGATCGCGGCGAAGCTGGCTGGCGTGCAGTCGGTGGCGGTCACCACCGGGCTCGGCTATGTGTTCATCCAGCACAGCCGTGCCGCGCAGATCGCTAAAAGGCTGTATCGTTTCGCGTTCCGCTTTCCGCGTGAAGTGTGGTTCCTGAATCGCGACGATCAGGCCGCGTTCATCGACGGCAAGCTGCTCGCGCATCCCGAGCGCGCGCGGCTGTTGCACGGCGAGGGCGTCGATCTCGAACAGTTCGCGTTCACGCCGCTGCGCGCTCGGGCGGAGTTTCGCTTCGTGCTGATCGGCCGGCTGCTGTGGGACAAGGGCGTCGGCGAATACGTCGAGGCCGCGCGGCAATTGCGCGCGCGCTATCCTCATGCGCGCTTCCAGTTGCTCGGGCCGGTCGGCGTCGACAATCCGAGCGCGATCACGCGCGACGAAGTCGCCGCGTGGGAACAGGAAGGCGTGATCGAATATCTGGGCGAAGCGCACGACGTGCGGCCGTTCATCGCCGATGCCGATTGTGTCGTGCTACCGTCGTATCGCGAAGGCGTGCCGCGCACGCTGATGGAAGCATCGGCGATGGGCCGGCCGATCGTCGCGACCGACGTGCCCGGCTGCCGCGAGGTAGTGGCCGACGGTGTCAACGGCTTGTTGTGCGAAGCGCGTAATGCGCAGAGCCTCGCCGCGAGTCTCGCGCGCATGCTCGATATGAGCGACGCGGAGCGGCGCGCGATGGCGGAACGCGGCCGGCAGAAAGTCGCGACCGAATTCGACGAACGCATGGTCGTCGAAACGTATAAAGACCTGGTCCAGAAAATCACGGGTGTTTTACTTTAATGGGAGCAACAGCATGACCACGAAGGGCACGATTCTGGTAACCGGCGGCGCGGGTTTCATCGGCTCGCACACCTGCGTCGAACTGCTGAACGGCGGCTACGACGTCGTGGTGATCGACAACCTCGTGAATAGCAAGCGCGAATCGTTGCGGCGCGTCGAGCAAATAACCGGCCGTGCGGTGAGCTTCTATGACAACGACGCGCGCGACGCAGCCGCGCTGCAGCGCATTTTCGATGCGCATCCGATCACGGGCGCGATCCATTTCGCGGCGTTGAAAGCGGTCGGCGAATCGGTCGCGAAGCCGATCGAGTACTACGCGAACAACGTCGGCAGCCTGCTGACGCTGCTCGGCGTGATGCGCGATCGCAACGTCAAGCAGTTCGTGTTCAGTTCGTCGGCCACGGTGTACGGCGTGCCGAAAAGCTCGCCCATCGACGAATCGTTCCCGCTGTCGGCGACCAATCCGTATGGTCAATCGAAGCTGATCGCCGAGCAGATCTTGCGCGATCTGGAAGTGTCGGACCCGTCGTGGCGCATCGCGACGCTGCGCTACTTCAATCCGGTTGGCGCGCATGAGAGCGGCCTGATCGGCGAAGATCCGGCCGGCATTCCGAACAACCTGATGCCGTACGTCGCGCAGGTCGCGGTCGGCAAGCTCGAAAAGCTGCGCGTGTTCGGCGGCGACTATGAGACGCCCGACGGCACCGGCGTGCGCGATTACATCCACGTGGTCGATCTCGCGCGCGGGCATCTCGCCGCGCTCGATGCGCTCGTCGAGCGCGATGCAAGCTTCGTCGTCAATCTGGGCACGGGCCAAGGCTATAGCGTGCTCGACGTGGTGCGCTCGTTCGAGAAGGCGTCGGGCCGACCGGTGCCGTACGAGATCGTCGCGCGCCGCCCGGGCGACGTCGCGCAGTGTTTCGCGGACCCGAGCGCGGCCGAGAAGATCATCGGCTGGCGCGCGCAGTTCGGCATCGAGCGCATGTGCGCGGACCACTGGCGCTGGCAGTCGACGAATCCGCAGGGGTTTGCTTAAAGCGCTTCGGCGTCATCGCGTCGGGATAAAAAACGGCGGCGGCATTCGCATACCGCGGATACCGTCGCCGTTTGCCCGCCTACTGCGCGGATTCGCGCGGATAAAAATACAAGCCGGCAACGCTCAACGCACCGGTCATTCCTTCCTTCGGCACCGCCGACACCAGAAAACGCCTGTGGGCGCCTCGCATTTCGTCAGGCGTGCAGCGCGCCGCCCGGGTGAACACGAGCTGCCAGTTTTGCGCGATGCAAAACGGCACGCTGCCCTGACGCTTCGCGTACGCTTCGATGCCCACCAGAATTGGCCACAGCCGTTCCCAATCCGCGGATCCATCGAGATCGAAGACCGCGATGCCGCTCCCCACATCGAGATTGCGGATAGTCGAGTAAGCAGCCGGAATTCGCGGATCGTCGTACTGGGAAACGTTTTCAGGCGGCTGATGAATCCGGATCGCCGTGAAAGCCGCCACGATCACACAAACGATCACGGCAACGGGCACGGTCGCCGCTGTCACATTGTCGAGGAAGCGCTTGACCAGCAGCGTCAGCGCCAGAGCAGGAACGACGTAGTAGAAAATTCCGACATAGGTCAGCGAAAGGTCGTCGACGCCGAAAGCGGCATAAAAGACGAAGGCGACTGTCGCGCTCGCTAGCGCGAGCGACAATGCACGCTCAGGCGCGATGCGGCTTTCATTGTCGCGCGCGGGATCGTTCGTCACGAGCACAGCACAAGCCGCCGCGCCCAGCAGGATGCCGAAGAGTCCGTTACTCCAGAAAACTCCGGCGAAGCGCGCGGCGTCCACTAAACGATTCGCTCGGTGGACATGGCTAAAAGCGGCATATTCAGCGAGCGGTCCGGGAAAATGAAGGATCGTCTGGATCGCGAGAGGAATGAGGAAAAGCGCCACGATCGCCAGTGCAACGGCAATCGTTCGAACATTGTCCGCGAGGAAATGCCGGCTCAAAACCCAGGTTTCACCGGAACCCGATCTGACGGAAATCCAGGTATTGGCTATCAGCGCGCACCCCAGCATGACGGCCGTCATACCCAGAAAAGAAGCATGACCGTTCAGCAAAAATCCAAGGCTTACGGCAAGGAGCATAAGCCCGTCTGCGCGCCCCATGATCAATGCGGCTACGGACACCGTGAACGCCGCAAAAGCAAAGTAGTAGAGATGCGGGAACCAGGGACCCGCGAAGGCCTGGTAGTTGATGTAAGCGGTGACACCAACGAACAGGGCCGTGGTAACGACGGCTGCCGCGGTGGCGCCCCTCGTCGCCTGCTGCATCCTGATCAAAAGCGTGCCGATTGCCGCGATCCAGAAAGCGGAAAGCAGCGCAACCGCAAGGATCTGACCGGAAAACGGCGACGCGACCGCGTGCGTCAGGTCGAAAAATACGATCTCGCCCGCGGCAAGCGCGTAAAGAAGCGCAGGACCGGGATGATTGAACCCCACGCGCGAGTAATGTCCGACGAGCAGCTTCAGATGCTTTGCGTCGTCGATCAGCAACGAGTTCGCCGCAAAGTCACCGACCTCGTGCAATTGCGCTGACGGAAAGGTCTGACCGAACACGATGATGAACAGCCAGACACAGAGCGCCGAAATCACGAACGCTGCCAACCCTTTGAGCATCGAACACCTGTTTTCGTTTTATCCAACCAGATGGAAAACAGGATTCTAAGGTAGCTGTCGGCGCGCTATGTCATCGACAGCCACGCATTTCTTCCGGCCGGATGCTAAGCCGCCGCCCCCGACTCTTCGAGCCGGAACACGGCAATGGCTTCCTTCAGAATGACTGCCTGCTCCTCCAGCGACTTCGCCGCAGCCGCCGCCTGCTCGACGAGCGCCGCGTTGTGCTGGGTGACCTCGTCGATTTGCGACACTGCCTTGTTGACCTGCTCGATGCCGTCGCTCTGTTCGAGTGCCGAGGCCTCGATCTCGCTCATCACGCCGGTCACACGCTCGACGGCCTTCATCGCTTCCTGAATCGTCTTCTGCGCATCCGACACCAGCGACGCACCTTCCTCGACCTTCGCCGCCGACTCGCCGATCAGCTCCTTGATCTCCTTGGCCGCCGCGCCGGAGCGCTGCGCGAGGCTGCGCACTTCCGAGGCGACCACCGCGAAGCCGCGGCCCTGCTCACCCGCGCGAGCCGCTTCGACGGCCGCGTTCAGCGCGAGGATGTTGGTCTGGAACGCGATCCCCTCGATCATGCCGATGATCTCGGTGACCTTGCGCGACGAATCGCTGATGCCGTCCATCGTCTCCGTCACGCGCGACACCACCTTGCCGCCGCGCGTGACCGTGTCGAGCGCGCCGTGCGCGAGGCGGTTCGCCTGCTTCGCGTTGTCGGCGTTCTGCTTCACGGTCGCCGACAGCTGCTCCATACTCGCCGCGGTCTCCTGCAGCGCGGCCGCCTGCTGCTCGGTGCGCGCCGACAGATCGGCATTGCCCGACGCGATCTCGTTCGCGCCCTGCGTGATTGCGCTCGTGCTGCCGCGCACCTTGCCGACCGTTTCGACGAGGCCGTCGCGCATCCGCGTCAGCGCGCCGAGCAGCTGGCCCATCTCATTGCGCGATTTCACCTTGATCGCGACGCTCAGGTCACCGGCCGCGATGCGCTCGAAGTGCTTGACCGTCGCGTTGACCGGCTTGATCAGCGCCGACGACAACGCGACGCGCGCGCCCACGGCAATCACGAGCGCGATCACCGCGATCGCGCCGAACAGCACTGTCGCGAGCTGGAAGCGGCGCGCGCCGGTCGCGGCCTGCTGATGCTGATTGTCCATCTGCGCTTTTTCGAGCGCGTCGATCGCCTTCGAGTAAGACGCGTACAGGCTGTTCGCGGTATCCCCCTGGATGGTGCGGAAGGTGTTGAAGTCGAAGTCGGTCAGTGCCTTGAATTCCGGCTCGATCGCCTTGTCGACGAGCGCCGCGCGCGCTTCGCCGACGCTGTGCGCGAGCTTGCGCTCGGCGTCGCTCGCGAACGGGCCGGCCATGTAGTTGTGGAAGTCGTCGTTCGATTCGACCAGCACCTTGTGCGCGGCCGGCAGCAGATCGTCGGTCTGCTTGCCGATACTGAACAACGTCTGATAGGTGCCCAGCGCGAGTTGCACCTGCAGAAGCTTCTCGGAACTCGCCTTCAGATGAGACAGCGCGGCCTCGCTGCGCTGCGTGTCGTCGAGACTGTCGTTGGCGAGCTTCAGCGCGCCGTATCCGACAGCGATGACTGTCAGCAGGAAGGCGACGAATACGCTGATCACGAGCGTCAGTCCGCCGCGAATTGTGATGTTGTTTAGCATTGGGTCTCCGGAACGCCTTTGTTGCGCGCGACTGACACTTCGTCGCATCCAGGTTTACGGTTGCGGCGCGCGTGCGGCGCATAGGGGGAATCCATGAGGAGCGAGTGCTGACGGGCCTCTGAGGGCCGCCTCGATCTCGCTATCTGGGATATTCCTGCTGGCCCTCCTGAAAGCTTTGCGTCCCTGCCGCGCGCCGGCCGCCGTGCGTTTCGTTTGTATAATTCCGCGTCTTCGCTCAGGCCCATTTTCATGCTTAGTTTTGCGCTCGGCTTTCTCGTCTCTCTGCTGATCACGCTGTTGATCGTGCGCTATGCGCATCTGCATGAAAAATTTTCGACCGATACCGATCTGGCCGGCGTGCAGAAATTCCATGTGCGTCCGGTGCCGCGCATCGGCGGGACCGGGATTCTGCTCGGGCTGATCGCCGCCGCGGTGCAATTGCATCGTGCCTATCCGGCCGTGTCGGGCAGCATTCTCGGGCTGATCGCGTGCGGCATGCCGGCGTTCGGCTCGGGGCTCGTCGAGGATCTGACCAAGCGCGTGTCGCCGCTCGTACGCCTCGTCTGCACGATGGCGGCCGCCGCCCTCGCCTGGTTCTTTCTCGACATCGCGGTCACGCGCATCAGCGTGCCGCCGCTCGACTTTCTGCTGTCATATGCGGCGATCTCGTTCGTGGTCACGGTGCTCGCGGTCGCAGCGCTCGCCAACGCGATCAATATCATCGACGGCTTCAACGGCCTCGCGTCGATGGTCGCGTTCATGATGTTCGCGTCGCTCGCGTACGTGGCGTTCCAGGTGCACGACCCGGTCGTGCTGTCGGCGTCGTTCATGATGATGGGCGCGGTGCTCGGCTTCTTCATCTGGAACTTCCCGGCCGGGCTGATTTTTCTCGGCGACGGCGGCGCGTACTTCATCGGCTTCATGCTCGCCGAGCTGTCGATCCTGCTGGTGATGCGCAATCGCGACGTATCCGCGTGGTATCCGGTGCTGCTTTTCATGTACCCGATCTTCGAGACCTGCTTCTCGATCTACCGCAAGAAGTTCATTCGCGGCATGTCGCCGGGCATTCCGGACGGCGTGCATCTGCATATGCTGGTCTACAAGCGGCTGATGCGCTGGGCGGTCGGCGCGCGCACCGCGCGCGAGCTGACGCGCCGCAACTCGCTGACGTCGCCGTACCTGTGGCTGCTGTGCCTGATCGCGGTCGTGCCGGCGACGCTGTTCTGGCGGCACACACTGCATCTGTTCTGCTTCGTTGTCGTGTTTGCGGCGACTTATGTGTGGCTTTATGTGAGCATCGTGCGGTTCAAGTCGCCGAGGTGGATGGTGGTGAGGAAGGGGAAGCGGTAATTCCTCGAAATTCATTAATGCACGCGAAAAAACCGTGCGACCTCGCACGGCTGTTCTAACTAGTCGCTCACCTCCGACTAGGGAAGGTCGGATATGTCGTCAACCTTCGTTATTTTCCAGATGCCACCAAAATTGCGCATGAACACAATCACGCTCAATTTGTCCTTCGAACCGAACGTAACAGGCACGACCGCGACATGGCCTAACATCACTGCAGGATGAACTGCAATGTGGGCGAGCCAATCATTCTCATCTTCATCTTGCACCTTAAGAAAGTAGTCACTATCGCCGGGCAACCTGCCGTGTTCATAGTCGTCTCGTAGCTTGCTGACTGTACCTTTGGCCACGTAGTCAAAGATTCCTTCGTCAAGCAACGGAAACGTCAGGTTTGCACCTAACTTGATGTACCACGAATAAAACGCCTTTGCTTGCCCTTCCGGCGTCGTTTGCGTGGTAGCGGAAAACGCCGATTGCCAAAAGAAGAAGGCCAATAGCGCGAGAACTGAAAGAAAGCGCTTGATGTGCATGTCAGTCGTGGCGATAGATCTTGTATGAGGGCCTTGTGGTTCGGTAGTCTGGACCGGGATAAAATCCATCTGGACCGGGCCGCTGCCTGAAGTCGGATATCCAGATCGACCCATCGAAGATCGCCATGTGTCCATGTGGATGCCTCCTGGTGGCTTGTATCACGATGACATCACCTTACGCACAGGCCCGGAAACCTCGTAAAACCCCGCTTGAACAAGGTGTGAGCCATAGTCCTTTGCGCTGTTGGTTGGCGCAACGGTGACGCCGCCCCATTGAATCGCCTGCCGAACAAATTTCGCGCAATTCTGCGTGCTGTGTCCCTTAGCGTTGCTATACGCGAAATTTGCAGCCAAGCTCCCGTTATACGTCATACCGGTTCCCTTAAAGAGTGAAGAATGCCGCTAGGACACCCCCGTTTTTGCAACACTGATCTTCGATGTTGTGGGGACATACCGGGCGGCGATGGTTCAATGCTAGGTGTATGTGCCGGGCGCTGGCTTCAGACCACTCCGAAAAGCCGGGGCGTGCGCGATGGTCGTCAACTCTGATGGGCAAAAAAATAAGCCCCGTCGTCGGGGCTTTCGTCTACTCGTGCGATACCGCCGCCATAGCTTCATGATCGCCATATACGCCAGTGCCGCCGCGATCAGTTCAATCGTTACCCACACCAGGTAATACAAATCTTCGGGGTCGCGGACACCAAGCCGGCTCGAAGCAGCAAACCATGCGCGCGACTCGCTTTCTGTCCATTCATAGGGGTATGGACGGACATAGAGAAGGGAGAGATAGAACAGGCCAATGAACAGCGCGACCTTGAACACCCTACGGGCAAGTATTGCCATATGTGATGACCTCAATTGTTCCGTAGGCGCGAAGCCCCGAAGTGCGCGCGGGAATCGTTATTCAAGAGAAATTTGCCGGTGTAGGCCATGTGTCACGCCTCCTGATTGCGCTGACCGTAAGTCGTTGGGTCCTGCATAGGTTCCTCCCGTTGGTGAGCCTTGACCGTAAGCACGCGTGCCGCTGGCGCGCTACAGCTCGATTCCGGTTTTGCCGCCTCTTTCACCTGGACAAAAAAAGCGCGCCTCAGGGGCGCGCAAAACATTTGCATCACAGATAAAAGAGCCAACAGAGCCGCCACCTCAGCGGGAATGACATACTGGGCGGCGGCGGTTCAATGCTACATATATGTGCCGGGCGAAGGCTTCAGCCAACTCCGAAAAGCCGGCGCGCGCGCGTTGGTCGTCAACTCTGAGGGCCAAAAAAGAGCCCCGCCGCCCAAGGCTTTCGTCTACTTCATACGATAGCACCGCCATAGCTTCATGATCGCCACATACGCCAGCGCCGCCACGATCAGTTCGATAGTCACCCAGAACACGAAATAGAAGTCCCTAGGGTCCTGAACACCGAGCCAATCAGAAGCCGCCCAATATGCGTTCGACTCGCTTTCTGTCCACACATTATTTGGCGGGACATAGCGAATCGACAGCAGGAACAACGAAATGAATAGCCCAATCTTGAACAGCCTACGGACAAGTGTTGCCATGCGTGATGACCTCGATTGTTCCATAGGCGCGAAGCCCCGAATTGCCGGCAGGAGTCGTCATGGTGTGCAGCAGTGAGTTACGGATTCTCAGGAAATCCGTACGGCTCGGCAGTGTAATACAACCAAGTGATACGCCGTCACCGCCTGCCGGATGTAGCCGGAAATGCCCGCGCTTGACACCATTGACCCATGTAAAGTCATCAATGCTCCCGTCATCCCGATACAGGGCGAACCATTCAGCGTGATATGTCGGCTTTCCCCGGGAGGCATTCCATTCATCTGCCAACCACGCCCGAGCCTTGGAACGTATGCCGCCAGTCGGACGGTCAACGATCCAGTATTTGCCGGCGGGAATCGGCCCCTTGTTGGGCACCGCCGTGCAGCCGCCCCGATTGCGGTATTGCCGGTCACCCGAATAAGCGTTGAACGTTCCAATGCCAGAAATGATGAGCGGTGATAGTGGCTCGTTATTCACGAGAAATTTGCCGGTGTAGGCCATGTGTCACGTCTCCTGATTGCGCTGGCCGTAGGTCATTGCGTCCTGCATAGGTTCCTCCCGTTGGTGAGCCTTGACCGCAAGCACGCGTGCAACTGGCGCCCTACAAGTCGATTGCGGATTTGCCGCCTTTTTTGCCTGGACAAAAAAGCGCGCCTCGAGGGCGCGCAAAACATTTGCATCACAGATAAGAGAGCCAACAGAGCCGCCACCTCAGCGGGCTGACATACTGGGCGGCGACGGTTCAATGCTAGGTGTATGTGCCGGGCGCACGCTTCAGACAACTCCGAAAAGCGCGGTCGTGCGCGATGGTCGTCTACTCTGATGGGCAAAAAACGGCATAGGGGACGGCCATAAGGCCGTGCCCCTGCCACACCACCCGGCATGCGGGTCCGCACCGGGCGGTTCGGGAAGTTGAGGTTATGAGAGTCGGGGTGCACCCAGCCGCTCGAAGTATG
>NZ_JBFPKM010000021.1:0-134390 GCF_040948755.1 Paraburkholderia sp. BR13444
CGCTTCACCGAAGGCTTCAACCGCTTCGTTACCTCCACGATTGCTCCGGTTGCTTCCGGCTGGAGCGGTTGCCGGGTGGGGCTTTCACCCACTGGAAAGCGCCGCCTTTTCACGGCGCACGCCATGAAGCGTCATTCGCCGTCGCGCCGCCCAGACGTTGAGACGTCGGCCCCACCCAGTAAGCGGCCGTCCGATCGCCGAAGATAAACGTTGCTTCATCGACCTTTGCGGTCATTCATAGAACCGCGGCCGAGGCCGCTGCGAGTGACCGCTCGCGAAAACACGCATGAATCAGGAGACTTGGTCCGAAGAGGCTCCGCCAACATGCGCGGCACGAGCCTTTACCGAGAAAGCCATGGATAGCGCTTTGTATCAGCGCCCTCGTAGTCGGGGTCAAGGTAAATGAAGCAACGCTGGATCTTGAAGTCCCGAATCTCGAACACATCGCACCAGCGTCCTGCGTGCGTCACGCCCGCGCGCCATTCGACGCCGCCCTTGCTCGTGCCGTAGCTGGTGCCCTCGACGACCACTGTGTCACCCCGCTGGATCACGTTGAGATAAGCGAGGTCGTGCTTGAACTTCAAGACGATCGATCCAAGATCAGCAAACAGCTGCTCGAACGACGCGCGGCCCGTCGCGATGCCCCATTTTGGGAAGAAAACTTCGGCGTTGTCGTCGAAGAGATCGAAGAACGGTGCGCCGCGGTCGAGCCGACGCAGATATTCGAGCGCTATCGTCTTGCGTTGCTCGTCGGTCATTGTGGTGGTGTCCATGTCTTGCCTCATGAGTGAATGGCGGAAAAGTGCTGTTCAGTGCAGCGTGCGCAGATAGGCGATGATCTTCTGGCGCCGAGCCTCGTCGCCCTCGAAGTACGTCATTGCATTGCCGGGAGCCACCGTCTGCGTATCGGTAAGCCAGGCGTCGAGCAATTTGCCATCCCACACCTTGCCCGGCGCGGCGGCCTTCATCCCCGCCGAATACTTGAAACCCGGCTCCGAGGCCAGCGGCCTGCCGAAGATGCCGAACAGATTCGGCCCCTGTCCGCTCGGTTCGTCCTTGCCGAACGTGTGGCACACGGCGCAATTGTTGGTCGTGAGCTTCTTGCCGAGCGCGACAGCGTCCTGCGCGTCTTGGGCGTGGCCCGTGCCGCTCGCCAGCGTCAGCACGGCAGCAAGCATCATCGATAGGTTGCGAATGCGATTCATGTTCTGGCTCCTGTCATGTGCGTGAAGCGGGCTCTGCATGCGCGGCGTTTGCTGCGCGATACGCGAATGCGAGGATGGGTCCGAGCGTGCCGCCGCCTGCCCAATATGCGCGCGCCGAGGCGGAGGCCACGCAATTGCCGACGCCAAACAGCCCCTTGATAGGCGCGTCGGCCGCGTCGAGCACCTGTCCATGCGAATTGGTCTTCGGTCCACCCTTGGTGTCGAGGTTGCCAGCGACGATCAGCGCAGCATAGTACGGACCCTTTGCGTTGATCGGGTACATCGTTTCGTTCTTCTGGTCGGCCTTCTTCTTGATTGGACCGTTGAACAGCTTTTCGACGATGCGCTCGCCGCGATGGAAATCGCCATCAATTCCGGTCTTGGCGAAGCCGTTGAAGCGCTTGATGGTCGCATCGAGGTCGTGCAGGAAGTTGTCGCTCAGATCGAGGCCACCGAGCGCGCTCCTGTACTTCGCGAGCCGTCCGCGAATCGCATCTGCAAGCTCCGGCAGCGTATTGCCGCGCATCACGTGGCGGTCGTTCGAGCCGGCCGGCACGATCAGGCTGCCGTAATCGTCGCTCGCGCAGTGGTCCTGCGCCTGCTGATCCCAGACCGAGATGAGTGCGAGATTCGGATACTCGCCCTTCGCGCCGTCCCATTGAGAGAACGTCGCGCAGACCTCGTTGTATGCGAGTTTCTCGTTGACGACCCGCCTGCCGTATTTGTTGACATACACCATTGAATCGCCGGTCGGCGTGAAAATGCCCGAGAGCGAACCGTCCTTTGCGAGCGCCTTGTCGAGCGAGATCGGCGCCATCCACGAATAGTTCATGTTGCGCAATTGCACGTCCAGAGCGCTCGAGATGCGCACGAAATCGCCTTCGTTTGTCGGCGCCGCGCAACCGCCGTAGACTGCGCCATGCAGGAAGTTCTTGCGCAGTTCCGGGTCATGCGTGAAGCCGCCGGTCGCGAACACCACGGCCTTTTTCGCCCGGGCGCGAAAAAGCGTGCCTTCCTCGGTCTGTGCCTCGACACCGATCACCGCACCGTTTGCATCGACCAGCACCTTCTGCACACGATAGCCCGTGCGGATATCTATGCCGTCGCGTCGGGCCGCCGCACTCATCGTGCGGATCGCGACGCGCCCGCCGTCCGACATGCTCGGCAGGCCGTCCTTCGGAAACAGCACGCGGCCGCGCGGCGCCTTGTCTTCGGGCAGTTCGGCCCAATAGTCGGGCACCGACGCCTCATGGCGGTACGGCAGTGCGCCCTTGCTCGCAAGCAGTTCGGCAGCGGGCGACGCGCTGTCGTAGATCGCCTCGCACATCTCGTACTCCCAGTCCGAGAGGCCGAGCTTCGGCAGCAACGGATCGTATTGCTCTGGCCGTGACAAGCGCGCGACGTAGCGCAGATAGTCCGCCTTCGGATCGGCAATGCCGGCCCGCCGCATCGGCTCGTTGTTCGGCACCCAGTACCAGAACGCGGCTTTCGCGGCTGTGCCGCCGACGCTGCCGGCCTTCTCCAGGATCGCGACACGGTTGCCGAGCCAGCGCGAGAAGAGTGCGCACGGCAGGCCGCCGCCTCCGCCGCCGCACACGACGATGTCGTACTCGGCATCGAATTTCAGCTGGTCAGCGGCCTTCGCGGACAGCGTGACAGCGCCGAAAGCCGCGGCGGCGGAGCCAACGCCCGCTGCCTTGATAAAGTTGCGCCGCGATGCTGCGGGCGGTCTGTTCTCGTCAGTCATGTTCGTCTCCGGGGTTTTCGTTTTCGATCGTTGCGTCAGGCAGGCGCTCACCAGTAGTGCCACGCCTGAAGCAGAACTCCGTTGGTCAGCGTGGTGTTGCGGCCCGACACTGAGTGCTGGTATTGAATGGAAAGCTGGTCGTACATCTTCTGATGCACGAATGGCAGGCTGTTCGGCTTGAACTGGAACAGCACGCCCGCGCCCACCGTCGTCTCGCGGTTCGACGTATTGGGTGCCGCGATGCCCAGCGTCTGATTAAAGGTGCCACCGGTCGTCTGATAGTCAAACCCGATGAACGGGATTGCAAACGGGTTGTCGGGCGGTGCGATGCTGTAGCCGACACGCAGGTTCAGATGAAACGTATCGCCGGGGCTCAGATCGTCCTGACCCGACCGCAGCGAGCGTCCGCGCAGAATGCCGCCGACCAGCAGATCCACGTTCACGTGCCCGTACCAGTCGTCATAAAAGACCGAAGGCCAGAACGACCATGTATTGGTCGAAACGCTGTTCTGTCCGATCGGTACCTGCGCGTAGGCCTGAAAGCCAAGCGTCGTAGCGGGCGCGGGGTTGTACCAGACGAGTCCGCCGATCAGCGGATCGCCGATACCGCTCGCAGAAAACTGCGATCCCTGGGTGCGGATCGCGGGCACGGTGATGCTCGCGTTGAAGCCGACATGCGGCAACGACGGTAGCTTCCAGTAATGGATGAACGTTGAGAGCCCAACGAAGGTGTTCGTGCCCGGACCGGCTGTCTGGTTGCCCTGCGAATCGAACGCTCGGTTGTCGCGATTCCATTCGATGTTCTGCCCGAACGAATTGTATGTACCTTCGAAATCCGAGCTGAATTGCCAAGTCTGAGGGCGGTCGGTGGCGAACGGAATGCCTGAGGCGTGCGCCAAGGCCGCCGGCAGCAGGGTGCAGGTTGTGCCGAGCAAGGCGAGCATCATCGCTTCGCGCCGCCGGCGTAATCGATGCCGCAAGGGCCGGATGCTGCTCCGCGTCTGCTGTATTCCCATCGTCGTCTCCGTGTTTTGGTGTCGTGTGCCGCTTGGGCATTGAGCGCACAGTACGGTGACGCAATAGGCGGGTCTTTCACGTTTCGCGGTTTACAGATTCCTGCCCCGCGGCAGACATCAGGGTGAATACCAGTGCGAATTCCGCGAATTCCGCGAACGCCGCATTCGCGAACTGCGACCAATCGAAGCGTCATGGCCGCGGTTCGTGCGTTTATACTTGCGACAAAAGTGGCATCTGAACGACATCGAAGCGCGGAAAACGCGCCATCGAGGCAATGGGAGACGACGATGAACGGAACTGCCCCGCTATCCGCCAACGCGCGGATCGAGCGATTCAGCGTGGTAGCCGGCGCGCCCGGACTCGAATACTGCATTTCCGGTGCGCAGCCCTATACGCTCGAATTGCATAACCCGTCCGATATGATCTGCCTCCTGCTCGGCACGATCGTTGCGCAGACGCGTTACGAAGACGGTCCGATACTCCCGCTCACGTTCCGGGCGGAGACGGCCGCATTCCATCCGCGCGGCGGCAGCATGCACATCGACACGCAGCGGGTTGACCGCGGCTTCATAGCGTTTCGTTATCCTGATGCGTTCCAGCGCCGCATCAGCGAACGGGATGCGGGCGCACTGCGTCGCACGGGTAACCGCAGCAACCTCGGTGCCGATGCGATCCGGCATCTGGTGCGCTACGCGCGCCTGAAGATGCCTCCGGAACGCTCTCTGCCGGTCGATCCCTGGGAGATCCAGTGCCTCGCAACGCTCGCATGGATCGAGACGACGCGGCATCTGGAAAACACTACCGACAAGCGCAAGCCAGGACTATCCGACGCCGAGTTTTCCCACCTCGAACACTTCGTGGCGGACAATATCGAGCACAGTCTGAGTTGCGCGGATATCGCGGCGGTGCTCGATTTGCCGGTTCGCGTGGTGTTCGACGGCGTGAAGGCCCGTACCGGGTATTCACTGTATCGATTCGTACTGGAAAAGCGCATCAGCGCTGCCGCCCAGATGCTGCGCGCAACTGACGCGCCGCTTTGTGAGGTCGCCGCGGTTTGCGGATTTTCTTCGCAACAGCACATGACAGCCCTCTTCTCCGAGCGGATCGGTACAACACCGTTGCGTTTCAGAAAGAATGCGCCGTAGCCGTGTGTCGTTCCATAGACGCTCGGCGCAGCACGTTGATACACCCGAATCCTTGCCGGCGCTGAAACCAAGAAAAGCGATGTTTGTATCGTCAATTCCATAATCGTCGATATCGACTGACGACAGGGTGGACTCCGTGTTTCTTTGGTCCAGACTTGCGCCCACAACCTCATGCAGATCGGCGCAGATCCGCGCCGCTTCCGGTGTCCACGCAGCGAGGCTTGTTTGGCGTGCGCTGGTTGTCTGTCCTTGATTCTCGAATGGACAGTCGGACATGCGCGCCGGAGGCCTGAAGATGGCCGACCCTCTCCGATGCCGCACTTCCGTAGGTGTCAGGGTTGTTCTGACGCCTGTCCTTGTCTGTTGCTCAGTGAGCTTGCGCCGGCATATGCGGGCGGGTGTCGGACAAGCCTTACCAGTGCTGAGTATTCGACTCTCCATAAAGCCGCCGTTCGTGGCTGAATGGATATGCCCTTGTCCGAACGTCGGCTTTGTCCGACAAGCGGCAGCCGACCCCGAAGGAGCGAATGGCCGTTGGACTTTGGGAACGGCCGCTGCCTTCGCGATGCCCCGAATGGCGGCAAGGGGGTCGAACAGCGTCCGCCAGAAAGCACACAATCGACCTCCCTTCGTTGAAGAGGAGGTTGATATGGAAACGCTTAATTCTTCAAGCGGCCGGCGGCCGCCGTGGAACAAAGGCAGGCTTACCGGTCAGAAGCCACCATTGAAGCTTCGTGAAATCTGGGCGATTCGCACGAGACTTCAGATGTCGAGCAATGTTCGCGAGCTGGCGTTGTTCAACCTGGCGATCGATAGCAAACTGCGAGGGTGCGATCTGACGAGGCTGCAAGTGCAGGACATTTGCGCGGGAACCCACATGGTCTCGCGGGCAACGCTCATGCAACAAAAGACGCAACGACCCGTGCAGTTTGAGATCACGGAGCAAACGCGGCAGAGCGTGGCAACTTGGATCGCTGCGCAACGACTGAAGCCGGCTGACTATCTTTTTCCAAGTCGCCTGCATGCGTCGCCGCACTTGTCGACGCGTCAGTACGCCCGCATCGTTCATCGCTGGGTCGCATCAATTGGACTCGATGACGCAGCGTACGGGACACATACGATGCGCCGCACAAAGGCTTCGCTGATCTATCGACGCACCAAAAATCTCCGTGCAGTTCAGCTGTTGTTGGGCCATACGAAGCTCGAGAGTACCGTGCGGTACCTCGGGATTGAAGTCGACGATGCGCTTGAGATGGCAGAGCAAACTGAAGTCTGATTGCCTTGAGGCCGGTGAGCGGGCGCTTGCCGGCCACTTTCTGCCTTTCGTCGAAGGCGGGCGGTCGTCACTCGAACGGCTGGCGTACTCTGAAACTCGCCAGATGCGCGACGCGCGCTCGTCGGTCACGGCTGACATATGTGCATTGACGCTGGCATGCCTGCTTACGGCTTGACCGTCCTATCAGGACCAGCCTGCGCCATGACGATGCGTGATGTATTCACCGCAAACTGCCAATATTTTTTTGACGTCGGCTTTGCGAGTCAAGACGGTTCAGGGCCAAGATCATTTGAATTAAACTCGCTTCATCGTCGAACGGCGGCAAGCCGACAAACTGTTCAGCCGCGGCGACCGAAAGCCGCGACAAGTCAGAGCGTTCCCGGGCACCGCAATTGCCACCATTAGCGGAGAGCCAAAGCAGTACAGATTCGCAGACATGCGCTGCTTCAAGCCATTGCCCCGTGGTTGCTCGCGCGATGAGTTGAGCAACCACTAGATACGCTAGCAGTTCAGTTCGCGCTTCATCGTCCAGATTGTAGTGCTGAATCCGCATTTCCATTGCGCCGTTTTCTGTCGCGTCACCTCGATGAAGCCTTCGACAGCCGGGCGGAGTTATCAAACTGATAATTTACCCGCCTTTTCCCTGAACAACGGGAGACCTGCGACCGTCCCTAACCAGTACCCAACCGAACGACTGCCTCCCTTTGCGTGCAGCCATTGCCGCCGCGAGGCATCAGAAGTCCGCTCAGGGCCGGGTACGGCCGACCGCACGGGCGGCGGTCGGGCCATAAAGAGACAATGGAGCGTCGCTGGCGAAAGGCAAGTTCTCGCCCAACACCGGTCGGACCCGGTGACACGCGGCAACGGACGTTCGTGATTCAAATTTGTGCATTTGCAACTGAAGCTTCTCTCGTACGTTCAATTCTGTGACTTGAGGTAGCAAGTGTTTGACGCTGATTTTCCGCTGAATCGCCCTGCTATCCATTCGAGCTGGTATTTCAGGGAGCCGTAGACGACCGCATCATGCCCAAGACCGGGATACACCTTCCGCTGCACCTGACCGCCGTTGGCGCAAATACGTTCTTCAATCTTGCGCCCGGCAGCTTCGGTGAACAGAACGTCGTCCCCGCCCCCTACCAGGAGCAACGGTCCGTAGGTCGGATTCGCTCCCGGCCGGTTGCGCACGATGAATTGTTTGATGTACTTATTTTCACGCCAGCCGGGTGATAACATTTCATCTGTCGGAAGTGTTGCAAACGCTCCGCTCGCAGCGCTGCAGCCGTCCTCCACCGAAGCTTCATATATCGAGAGCGCCTTATCGGTCAGCACGTCTCTCGGCTGGAATTCCGGGTAGACAGTCTTGACGCCGTAAATCCAGAACGCGACGAGTCCGTTCAATACCGGCAGCCTGACTTTCAGGACGCTGTCGATGGCATCCTGAATATCGCTCGCGCCAGCCAGGGCGACTGTGCCAAGAAAGTCCGGGTCCTTGATGCGCGCTTCCAGCTCGGCTACCCCCAGACTCGACAAACCGCCTTGGGAATGTCCGACGACGAGCCAGCGCTTGCCGAGGCCAGGCACAGCGGCGTGAGCGGCGGGAACGGAATTGATAACGTCCGTGCCATTGCTGAGAAGGTCGAGGTACGCATGCCGTCCGGGTGTGCCGAGGCCTGCATAGTCGGTGGCCACCACCGCGTAGCCCAGGGCCACGTACTCGTAGAGTCCTTCCCAGTCGTAAAAAAGCGACCTCATGAGCGAGGGCGCGCAACGCATGCCCACGCCGCTCGTGCCGTGGGACCAGGCAAGCAGCGGCCATCCTCCCTTGGGCGGCTGGCCGTAAGGAGCTAGCACGACACCCGATGCAAGTGTGTCCGAGCCATCAGCGGCTTGAGTGTGGTAGAGGATGCGCGTTGCAGTCACGCCAGGTGGCAAGATAAAGTCCGTTGCCGGTTCGGCGCGCACCAGCGTGCCAGATTTCGCGTGAGGGGCCGGCGTGGGTGCCTTGTAGAACGGAGTGAGCGGCAATGCGCGGCCGGCGTCGACCGCGCGTCCCGCCTGCAGCGACGCCGCGAAGAGGCTGGCACCCCATGTCGGCGGCTCCTGAGCCGGCGCCTCGTTGGACCACGCCGAGATCCCTGCGGTCGCGGTCAGGGCAATCATCGCCTGGGCATAGGCGTGACATTTGCTGGCGAGCATCCCGTTTGTAGTTGGCATAGACTGCCGCGACTTCTCCCTCCATTTCCGTCGATTCATTTTTTCTCTCGCAGAAGTCCGGTACCTCGGCATCGCGGTCGATGACGCGCTTGAAATGGCTGAACAGACAGAGGTGTAGAGCCTCATGCTGGTCAGCAAGTCGTCGCTGACCGGCCAACTTCAGTCAATCAACCGCGACCTGCGAGGACCGTCCTCTAACGAATTCGGAGGCGACCCTCCCATTGCGTTGACTCGTCGAACCGACAGTGCTGCGATCGACGGAAGCCTGATCAGCTCTCCTTGGATCGTTCCTTCGATTTTTTACTATTGGATGCCTCGTCAGTTTCTCGCAGCGTCGCGTTGGCCGTGACTAGCAACTCTGCCTCATGGTCACGTAACGCTGCGTCGACTGCGTCGAAAGCCGTCTTCAGTTCCTTCTGTCCCGGCTTCGTCGCGTTGCCTGCCTCCACAAGTGCGGCCGCTTCCTTCTTCAATCGTCTCACAAGTTTCGTACCGAACCGGCTATCCAGTGACTTGGCCTGGACGAGTTCCTTGACCTGCATTGACAGAGCGACTAAAGCCTGTTCGGTTGTTTCATTCGCGCTGGTGGCAGCGTTGGAAGACGATTTTCTCCCCATCAGAACTCTCCAGAGTGGACCTGCTCCGGGTCAGCAGGCGCGATCCGAAAACACAATGCTGCGGCTCGGATGTCCGAGATTTGCATCCGCTGCGATTTCGGGTAATTGCCGCCAGAGCGGATGGCTTCGACGGCCTTCAGCGAACCGATTGCTCCCGCCCACGCATTTACCCAGCGCGTTGCGATAGTCTTCTCGACGTCTGAGTCGGCTCGCATTAGACGGGCGGTTGCGACACGCAGGCGACAACAGGCGTATTGCTTGCGCCTGAAGTCGCTGCGGACGCACGAGATGTCGCTATGCATCGCTGAAGAGTGAAGCCGCTAGAAGTTAGTGAAGTGCCACCCAATCCGAACGCATAGTGCCCCGATGAACGGCCCGTTAATGCACCTCTTGCTTCCATCTCAGGAGATTGTCCCGCACACGGCGCGCCACGAGAACCGACAGATAGTCCATGATCTTTGCACCTTCGCTGTACTCCGCCCACGTCTCGGCGAACATTCTTGAGACTGTTTCCGCGGGAGTGTCTGTGTCAGCGGCGATCATCTTCACAATCTCACTGTCGATATTGGGCGTGGCCATGACAGACTCCGGGCTAGCGTGAACAATCTCGCGGCGACGGATTCAATTACACAGGTCGCACTGCCTCCGGGCCAATTAAATCCATCTATCGGGATTCTAGGTTGAAAAGGGGGCACACTGGCGTCGCACCGCGCTGGAACGCCCTGGTCTGGATCACCTGCATGACGACTCGAGAGCGGAGACAGCCTCGAAGCACACTATCAGCGTGGACTCACCAGCCGCCTGGCGGCACTCGACGCGCGCGGAACAGGTTGCCTTGCTCACGCTCAACGGTCAGGCGCTCAGTCAGGAGATTGCGTTGGCGAAAGCGCTCGGCGGCGGGTATCGCGCCGATCCACCCGTCGAACTCAAGCCGCGCTAACGTGGGCAGGGCGTGGGCGGGTTTCAGAACTGTTGTGCGCGTAGAGACTCGAATTCCGCGCGGCACACTTCGCCAAACCTGCCGAGAATGTCGATTGTGCCGTTCGCGAGCATCTGGCGAATCTCGATAAATGTCTTGTCCGGCGCGAGGTAAGTGTCGACGATCTTGCGTCCGATCAGGTCGGCTTCATCCGCGACTTCACGCGATGACTGAACCCGCATGCGGCTGATCTTCGCATAGAGGTTGACGAGCGAATGCAGGTCCGGCTCGCCGTGTTGCAGCGCGTCAACGTAGCACTTCGTCGCTTCTTCGATGAACTCCTTGTAGAGCTCCTGCCGACGGACGCGGTCATGCGCCAGCCATTCCGCGCGAACCTGGGTGCGTTGGGTCAGCCATGAAGCAAGAACCGAAGTCAGGCCGCCAATCGCAGCGCCGACAAGTGCAGCCAGAGCCGAGATAACCGATGCGTTCATGGAGCATCCTCGCTTATTACTATTCACCGTCATACATATTAGTGCCCGTACGTGCTCTTAGGTTGGCATGTGGATGCGTGAGCAAAAGATGGGTGAAGCCGAAGGAAACGTATTTCGTCGCTATCTGGAAAGCACGAAGTAGCCGGACCTTTTGCGCATAGAGACAGAGCCGGCCCGCGCCACGGCACCCTCACAGGTCTGAGCACAACGGCAGGCAACGATCAACCCTCAACGCTTGCTGCCCACCCGCGGTAAAGGAGCCCTTCAAACTAACCGGCAGTCCCACTTGTCAGTTGCGCAGCCTGTAGTCGACATTGGCCGATGGTCATGTCAATGATCGCAAGGGCCGACGACCCGTCTGTGAAACTTCCAACGCACGACTGCTCTACTTCGGGGACAGCCATTGATGTCTCGGCATGCGACTGTCCACAATGGGTGGCGGATTCAACGGGTCGATGCAATAGTTCGATGGAATCGTTCAGCCGGTGTTTCATAGTCCAGCGTCTTCCTCGGGCGCTCGTTCAGCCTTCGTGCCACGGCGTTAAGCTTGGCCTGTGAGTAGACCGACAGGTCGATGCCTTTCGGGAAGTACTGTCTCAACAGGCCGTTGGTATTTTCGTTCGAGCCGCGTTGCCAGGGGTGTTTCGGATCGCAGAAATACACGGCAATGTCGATGGCGATGGTGAACCGTTTATGGTCGGCCATCTCTGTTCCCCGATCCCAGGTCAGTGATTTATAGAGTTCCTGCGGCAGCTTGCCAGCGTGTTTGATGAGCGCGTTGGCAACCGACTAGCTGTCCTTGCTGGCGATCTTCACCAGCATGACATAGCGTGTCTGGCGCTCGACCAATGTTGCGATCTGGCTGCCGGCACTGCCACACAGGAGATCTCCCTCCCAGTGTCCCGGCACCGCACGGTCTTCCACTGTGGCGAAACGTTCACTGATAGATACCGCGTCGCGGATCCGGCCATGATCGTCCGTTTTCTGCGTGTGATGACGCGACCGACGCATGGCACGGGTGCGCCGTAAATGCTCCAGCAACTCTTTCTTCAGGGCGCCCCGTGCCTGAATGAATAGACTGCGGTAGATGGTCTCATGCGACACGTGATAGTCGTCGTTGCCCGGCCAGGCGCGTTTGAGCCATCCAGCGATCTGCTGAGGCGACCACTGCAACTGGAGCTTGTTGGCCACGATATGAGCCAGCATCCGATGCTCGACCAGTTTGCAGGCCTTGGGGGCAGCGACCGATCCCATGCAAGCTGATCGGCCTGGCTGGCCCGATAGCCGGCCTGCCCACTATTACGCTTGATCTCGCGACAGATCGTCGACGGTGATCGCGACAGTCGCCGGGCGATTGACTGAATCGAATCACCCGCGACGAGGCCTCGGGAAATCTCCTCGCGCTCGGCAAGCGTCAGCGCCAACTTCGATCGCCGGCGTGGTGCAGGCTGGATTCCTCCAGTTTGCGTCAGAATTCTCTGTACCGACGAATGATTGCGGTTAAATAGCTTGGCGATGTGCTGCAGCGACTCGCCTTTACGCCAGCGTTCCCACATCAACGCCTTCTGGCTTTCGCTGTAATGGATCCGGGCGCCTCTGTTTCATTTGCAACACTCCCGCCGCTAATGCGACGTTCATTGTGTTGCATCGACCGGTTGAATCCGCCGTCGTTCACGGCCTCTCGTTGTCACGCGAAAAGGACGCCGCTCGCTCAACATACGCAATCACCGATCCAGGCACGACGCCGATAGCCACGTCGGTCCCGCGATGCCAGGCCTTTCTGGCCTAAGATATTTCAAAGGAGCATGCGTGCGGGGGCATCATGAAAGCACTTATCGTTGCTGCGACATTGGCGGCTGGCTGTCCCATCACCTACGCGCAGACTTACCCGCAGGGAGCGCTAGCTGACCAAAGCATGGGGGCCTATAGAGCGCAATTGGAAGCGCAGAAGCAACAGATCGAACTCCAGAACGACCAACTCCAATTACTGAAACAACAGCGCGACCTGGATTTGCTGAGGCAGCAGCGCGAACTGAATTCGCTGAGACAACAGCGCCAATTTGACTTGCTGAGACAGCGGCGCTAGATCGCTGTGAGGCGCGGCACATGCCTCAAGATCCGGCTGAGGCGATTCCCGGGCCAAAAGCGGTCAGTCGTTGTCAGGGTTGACTCAGCCATTTGAGTGGCCGCTCCGCGTTGAACGGCGGACCCAGACTCGTAAGGTTGGCGCTGGGCGCGTTGTGGCGCTGAAGATGAAATGTGCTACGCCGCGGGCTTGGTTCCAGCCTATTTCGTACGGCCAGCCGAACAGCGCAAGTTACTGGAGACTAAGCCCGATGCGTTGCCCGAGGCTTTTCGAGTCTATTGTGCTGCGCTGCGTCAAGGCAACCGCTCAACGCCTCGGGACACCCGAGGCTTGCGTGCGCTCGCGGTAGTTTCGAGCGAGAAGCGTGTTGCGGGAGTCCTCACTGTCGAAATCGCCCTTGCCGAGGGCGACACGTTTTCGTTCAATGGCGCGCGATGCGATCGTGTCGTGAGCAGGGTCCTTGCGAGGATCGATCGCGGTAGCGCACACCGACTCGACAACTATCTCGATAGCGTCAGGACCAGATAGGCCAATTACCCCGCACCATTGAGCAGCAGCGCCCAGATCGCAACGCCGCGCGTCCGTGCCTGAATGCGCAGCCACGCGGCGGCGATCAACGTCACCACGACACCCGTGAATACTTCCGACCGCGGCTCCCAAGGCGTCAGCATGATTCCGATCGCTGGCAGCAATGTGCCCTGAAACACCATGGCGCCCGTAATGTTGCCGAACGCCAGCGTATCTTTACCGCGTCGAATCCACAGGACACTGTTCACCTTTTCGGGGAGTTCCGTCGCAATCGGAATGATGATTAGCGACAGCAGGAGCGCAGACACGCCGAGCACATGTGAGACGCCTTCTACACCATGGATAAACCCTTTGGCTCCGCCAACAAGGAGCGCGAGACCAATCGCCAGTTGGAGCGCGATAGTAGCGAGATTGGTCGGCAGCCCCGTTCGGGAAAGGATCTGCTTGCAGGAGTGATCGGCGTGCTGGTGATCGCCAACTGGTCGTGGGGCTTGATGCGCGATACGCGCAGCATTCTGCTCGACATGAATCTGGACAAGCGGCTCGCCGAGAACGTCCGGCATATCATCGAAGACAACGGCGATTCCGTGCTCGATCTCCATGGGGCATATGAGCGCGATCGTATCGGTGGCCAGGCGTGAAGCGCAACGCAAAGCGGGCTTCTACCGCGCGGCACTCAAGCGCTCAAGGGACTGTCGCATGTACGGTCATAGTGAATTCTCCGCCTGCGTCCGCCTGACCCTAAATGTGTTGTTCGACATCTCTCGGGATGACCGATATACGCCAATTTCAGCCGTTTCCGTTTGGAGCGTGTCAACAACAGAAACCGGTCGCGCCCGGCCAACCGCCGGGGGGCAACGCTCAGGCTTCATATGCCGATCATACAAGACCGTGACCATTCGGACGGCCAGTCTCCATCAGTGCACGGCCGCATGAACGCGTGTGATGCCCTTCGCGCGAGCACCAAGATCAGCGCGGTTGAAATGCAATGATCGCCACTCCAAGAAGTGAGAATGCCACACCGGCCCAGTCCCAACCCGTGGGCTGAATCCCCTCGACAAGCCAAAGCCAGACCAGCGCGACAGAGATATAAACTCCGCCATAGGCCGCATAGACGCGGCCCGCAGCACTTTGATGCAGCGTCAGAAGCCACGCAAAGATGGCAAGCGACAGCGCGGCCGGTAGCAACAGCGCGACGCTTTTCCCCTCCTTGAGCCACAGGTAAGGGAATAGCAGCCAACGATTTCAGCGATCGCTGTCGCGACATACAGGCTAAAGGTTCTCATTGCTTGATGACGAGGCGAAAACTTGGGGATGCTACCCCAGAACGCCAAGCGTCATGCGATGCGATAGCTAACCCAGCAAAAACGTATACCCCCGTACCCTATCTTTGGTAAGATGGCCCCCTACCGTATTCAGGGGGCTAGCCGTGAGCCACACGATTCGCGAAAAACAGAAGCTGCTCAACCGGGTCCGCCGCATCAAGGGACAGGTCGAGGCCATCGAGCGTGCGCTGGAGGACGAGCGCGGCTGCATGGATGTATTGCAGCTCATCACGAGCAGCCGTGGCGCGATGAACGGGCTGCTCGCGGTCGTTCTCGAAGACCACATCCGGACGCACCTTGTCGACGCAGAGCCGCACGACGACGGGCACGGCAGCGGCACCGAACAATTGATCGAAGTGGTGCACAGCTACTTCAAGTGAGAGAAATATGAGCCAATTCAAGAACGCCGCTTTCGGGGCGGGACACGACCACATCTTTCTGGGCGCAGCCCATGAAGAGAACGAGCGCAGAACCTGGATGGTGATCGCGCTGTGCAGTGCGATGATGGTGACCGAGATCGTCGGCGGGAGTCTTTTTGGCTCACTCGCACTCGTCGCCGATGGCCTGCACATGTCGACGCACGCCGGCGCGATGCTGATCGCTGCTTTGGCGTACACCTACGCACGCAGGCACGCGGCCGACCCGCGCTTCGTATTCGGTACCGGCAAGCTCGGAGACCTCGCGGGCTTTACCAGCGCCATCGTGCTCGCGATGATTGCGCTGCTGATCGGATACGAGGCCGTTTCGCGCTTTCTCTCGCCTGTGCCCATTCACTTCGGTCAGGCGATCCCTATCGCGGTGCTTGGCCTGCTGGTCAATCTGGCGAGCGTCTGGCTGCTGAGCGGCAACCACCACGGGCACAGCCATGGACATAGCCACGGGCACGATCATGGCCATGCACATGGGCATGAAGACGACCACGGCCACGAAGAGGAGGTGCAACGCATCTTCGGTAGCGCTGGAGTCTTTGCCGTGTCGATCTTCGAAGATGGCGTGCCGCCCGTCTTCCGTATCAATCCGGAAACGGCTGCTTCGAACCTGAGCGCCGATGCTGTTTCAGTGACGACAATCCGCCCCGATGGCACGCACCAGACCTTCGCGTTTGCCGATCGCGGTGGTTATCTGGAGTCGAAGAACGACATTCCTGAGCCGCACGCGTTCAAGGCCGTTGTCCGCCTGCCCGACGGTGAATACGAGGTCGAGTTCGAGGAGCACGAGCACGGCCACGACGACGCGCAGGCTGCCGCGAACCGCGACCACAACATCCGCTCAGCCTACATTCACGTGATTGCAGACGCGGCAGTTTCCGTGCTGGCCATCATCGGCCTGTTGCTGGCCCGCGCGTTTGACTGGGTTTGGATGGACCCGCTTGCAGGCGTAATTGGCGCGCTCGTCATTGCAAACTGGTCGTGGGGCCTCATGCGCGATACGGGTGGCATCCTGCTCGACATGAACACGGACCGCCGCATGGCCGAGAACGTCCGCCACGTCATCGAAGACAACGGCGACACCGTGCTTGACCTGCATGTGTGGCGCGTAGGCCCAGGGCACATGAGCGCGGTCGTTTCGGTCGCCACAGGTGAAGCACAGCGCAACCCGGGTTTCTATCACGCGGCGCTCAAGCGGTTCAAGGGACTGTCGCATGTGACGGTCGAAGTGAATTCCAACCGGGCCGTTGCCTGAGCCATGGCAGTCAAATCGCCCTGCATCGACGTATGCGCGTTCGATGGCAAGACCGGGCTCTGCACTGGCTGCCACCGGACGCGTGAGGAAGCCGGCGGCTGGAAAAAGATGACGGACCACCGGCGTCATCAGGTCCTCAATGAAAAATCCCGACGACAGGCGAAGCTGACGCGTGAAGCGCCGCAAACGTCGAAACAGGACTGAAAAGGCGTGCCCCTAACGCGGCCGCGCGAATGGCCGGAATCTCCCGGGGACCAGCCGTCCGGGCCGCGCGGTACCGAACGACTGCAGTGGGTCGGAAGTACGCGTTGGCGACGGCGAGACGCGTCACTCACGACCGCTGAGGTGCGAATGGCCGGAGAGTGTTCCGAAGCTGACCGACCAATGCCAACCTCTGAGCGTCTGCTATGGCCGATGACTGAGGTTTGATCTTTGGCAATTGCGTGGCCGGTTACCCACCGGCCGTCACCCTGGCAAACATCGTTCCGCATAGCGCGCACCAGCGCAGCAGTTCTGCCCGTTCACCGATATGCATTGTCTCCGCTGCCCTGCGGATCGACAGGCGTTGGCTACGCAACTCGTCAGCGACGCGATCCGCAAGGTCCGGAAAATCCAGCGACTGGCCCTGCTTCTCGACAGCCGTCCTCAGTTGTGAATCCCGGTACAGCGTGAATTTCTCCGGTGAACCGAAATAGCCGTTACGCACCACATGCGTCACCGCATCCGGAAACGTCGCCCCGAACTTGAACAGCAATTCGAGGCTGTCCCGCTGCCGGTTGATCACCCACAGCACAACAAGTCGTCGCGCCAGTTCATCGAGAGTACTGGCTAGCGTTCCTCCATATTGCGCGACGCCGGTCTGGCTCCGCGCTGCCGTGTTGACGACAACGGTCGCGTTCCGGTGCCGGTCGCAGAAATTGACGAAATCGATCCAGCCGCTCGCGTCATCCAGATCGCATGCCCCGCATTCGATCTCACCGTGAACCGCTTTCATGACATCCGGGTTGGACGTATCCGTCTCGACTAGCACGACGTCGACGTCCGTGCGTCGCAGGTACTCGATCAGTGCCAGCGTCACGACGCTCTTTCCGACACCACCCTTGCTGCCGCCGACCATATAGATGGGGGGATTTGCTGTTGCCATGCCACACCTCTACAGATTTTCGGTGTCCGGGCTGATCGAAAATCCGAGGAAGCCCCTCACCGGTTGCCCCGGCCTGGTTACGCCCCCATCCCCTTTTTGCTGTGTCCCGCTGCGTGGCGGTTTATCGTGTGTTGCATCTGCCTGTGAGGGTTTCCTGCCTCGTACGGCGACCGATGCATTCGCGCGCGCCGGCTCATTCCCGCCCCGCCGGATTCGTCCTTTTCCGTCCGCACGGCGCATCGCGTATCTCAGGGAATTGACCGATACCGCGATGCCTTCCTGTGCAGCCTCCTCGATCAGTTCACTGAGCGTGTATCCCTTCTCCCGCGCTGTGCCGATCTGTTTCTGGATGGATTTGACGCCGTCGCTTACCTTGAGCGGCTGATCGCTTGTCGCTTTTTCAGGCAGCGCATCGAGCCTGCGTCCGAGCGCCTCCCACTGCCCTCGCGTGAAACTCCTGACAACCGGCATGACTGGCTCCGACGCACGACCTTGATCGCATCTTGAACAGGCGTTAATACGTCGTCAACACCCACCGCTGGTGCTTTCCGGCGTGGCTGGAATACAGCGGAATCCGGAGGAACAGGACGGAACAAAAAATATTTTTCTGCTGTTATTCGACGTCCCGTCCACACACACGGAGTTACGCGCATGCATCACGCATGCACGCGGACTTCAACGGCGGCGAGCACCGTACACACGTGGATTCACGCTGCAAGACAACCGCGGCGCATTTGAAGCCACTGGTAGACACACTCGGCACGCCTCTGCCTCACTTCGCAGTCGCCACGCCTGCACACTCGACTTGTACGGATAGTTACTGTCGTGCGAGAGGCATCCGAACGTTTAACACCACCTGCCTTGCATCACGTGACACGTCGCACACATTCGACGTCACCCCGTTGTCGACATTCTTTTTCCGTGCATTACATCTCGAGCGCGCAGCACTCGCAGATCACACGCATGCCGCGCGCTTCGTTGCATCACGACCGCGAAGTCGCAACGCACGGCAGTTACACGGACGCGCATTCCGGTTGTACACGGCTTGCATCTCGTGCACACCGAAGTCACGCTCGACACCAACAACAACTTGAAAATCGGTGACGGCAGGATAGGCTGTCGCCGGCTTTAGGCGCCCACGGGAGCCAACGCTTGATTGCAGAAGTTAGTCCGCACTGCGTCCACTTTTTCATTACGCTCGCCCCGGTCACCTTTGTCGCTGGTTGCATATGGTCGAATGCCCAACAGTAAACTTAGGCAGCGGACATTACCGTATAGCCACTACAAACAGAAAAATCGACAAAAACAATTATGTTAAATGCGATACGTGCTTCTTAGAAGCGAGTGTGGCGTCGGACGAAAACGGCGCGTACATCAGCATGGGCTGGTGAAAACGCGCCTCATATTTCTTCTCGAACACTGCGCCGCCGGAAGGCGCGCGACGGGTATGGCGCAGTCCGTGAACAAGCCGAAAGGAGGCTACAGCGGCATTAACGCGCAACTCGAATTCGGACGTATCTGAACGTCGGTCGTCACGCTCGCTCTAGCTCTCCGCCATGCCTTTTTCCGCCAGCTCCTTTTTCGCGCTTTCGTTCTTCGTCAGATGCGTCAGGCCCATGCCCCGCAGAACGTTCGGAGCCTTCGTGAACTGGATATTGTTATAGCCCACGATCTCGATGCGATTGCCCCATGGGTCGCGGAAATCCAGAAACGGACCGTCGATCGGCTCGACCCCCGCCGCCTTGAGAGCGGCGAGCGCCGCCTGCTTGTCATCCACAACGAGGCCGACATGCCGGCCGTCATCGGCGGGCTGTTTGCGTCCTGCCTGCAACGCGATGAATTGGTCGCCAAGATCGATGAAGGCCATTGTCTTGCTCTTGCCACGTAGCTGAAAGTCGAAGATGCGGCCATAGAACGCCAGCGCTTCCTCGATATCGTCGACTTCCAGCGCCACGTGGTTGAAGCCGATGGCGCGAGGCTTTTTGAAGTCAACCATTTGACCCTCCTCTTGCGATAAAGTGGACAGTGCTCGAAGCATCCCGGTTTCGAATCCTGATCGATCTGGAACGATTCCAAAACGTGGTGGAGCAAATCCGATCATAATCCGACCTGCGTCCCGCGATCTTTTATACCGACGCAGGAATGCCGAATTTGAGCGTGGGTATCAGTTAAACGGGGTACGTTTGAATTAACAGCCCATGAAACAAATCGTGATCACGGGTCATGGCGGACCGGAGAAGCTCCAGGTTCGTGAAGCGCCAGACCCGAATCCGCGTCCAGACGAAGTCCGCATTCGCGTCAAGGCTTGCCGCATCAACTTCGCCGATATCCTTGCCCGGCGCGGCCTGTATCCAGATGCACCGCGCCCACCGATGGTCGTGGGTTATGAAATTTCAGGAATCGTCGACCAACTCGGCAGCGAGGTCGACAAGCAATGGCTTGGCCGGGATGTGTTCGCGCTCGTCCACTTCGGCGGCTATGCCGACACCGTAACGGTTCCAGCATCGCAAGTGTTCGCCATGCCGGCCGCGTTGGATTACGAGCATTCCGTCGCGCTGCCCGTCCAGTACCTCACCGCATAGCAGTTGCTGGTGGTGATGGGCGCGGTGACAGCCGGCGACTCAGTACTGGTCCACAACGCAGGTGGTGGCGTCGGATTGGCTGCGATCGACATCGCACGCCACCTGGGCGCGACGATCTACGGGACAGCAAGTCCCACCAAACATGCATTCTTGCGCGAACGCGGCCTGAACCACGCTATTGACTACACTCGTGGCGACTGGAGGGAAGAATTCATGAGGCTTACCTCGGGCGCTGGGGCTGAATTGATCATTGACCCTCTCGGCGGCTCCCATTGGAAGAAGAGTTATTCGGCCCTGCGCTCGACAGGCCGTCTCGGCATTTTTGGCATTTCCAGCGCCACCACCACGCAGTTGCCCGGCCCTCTACGCTTGCTCGCACTCGCCGCCGCCACTCCGTGGTTTCATCCGCTCAGTTTGATGAGTCGCAATCGCGGAGTCTTTGGCGTCAACCTGGGGCATCTGTGGCACGAGGTCCCAAAACTGCAAGCGTGGATGAGGGCTCTGCTTGGCGGAGTCGAAGCCGGTTGGATTCGGCCTCATGTCGACCGCACGTTCCCATTCGAACGCGCTGGCGACGCACATGCCTGGATAGAAGATCGCAAGAATATTGGAAAGGTCGTGTTGAGCGTCGAAAAGCAAATTCCGCCGACGAGCAGGCGCGCGTAGCAGGAGCAATTTGGGCTTCGCTTCAGGCTTCCCACGTGACGCCTGTTTAAAGTGCCATTCTCTGGAGCGCCGCCTCCGGCATGCATTTTCATGCTAACGATCCTGGCGACCAAGACACGTACGCGTGCCGTTCGATGGAAATCGGCATGCATGCCCGGCCAGACTTGCAGGTCCACGAACGCAAACCCGGCGCCACGCTCCCACTTCCGGCATGAACAGCGTATCGACGACGAACAGCGCGTCCTCGATCATGAACGCGGCATCGAACGGGGTAGGTTCGGGCATGGCAAGCACTTGGGCCTGCAGCGTGCCGATAAAGAAGACCTCATCTGGGGCGAACAGATGATCGAAACCGGGCTCGCTCGACAGATCGAGCGTCGCAGAAAGCATCGATCGTACGTCGACGATGCTGCGGCCAATGCCGGTCTTTCCGCCGACGCGGCCATTGAGCACCGACGCCCCCGAAAGATGACCGGCATACGCGTGCGTCTGAAGTATCCACTCAACCTCCAGACGCTTTTTCTCGACGAAAGCGACGAGGCGCTCGATCGAATGGGTCGACGGGGCGGCGTCAAAATCGAGAACCGGGTCGATGACGGCGCACGGCGAGCCGTAACCGGCGTAGACAATGTGGCTGACCGTGCCCGCCGAAGGATCGTAAAACGTCTCGACATACGGAAACATCAACGACACTCCTCTGACATGCGCGACGTTCGAACAAGGAAGACTTCGCGGCGCCCCTCGCGATCGCCAGCGTGACCTGTCCACACTCGCAGGGCATCCGGCATCCGTCGACGCGCTTCCAGGCAAGCGACAGCGTAGGCAAGATCGAGCGCATGAAAAATCAGGCCGCGGGAAAAAACCGTTTCCGCATGGAAACAATGGAGCACGAGGCGTGCGAACGCCTGTCGCGCGTCCGTGCGCGAACCCCGCCAGTCTTGCGCCCTTGCAGGAGTCGGCTCGTCGATATATCGGCCGAACGGCAACGTCATGCAATCCGCAATATGTTGATCAACACCAGACTCATCGCCGCCAACGCGAGTATCGAAAGAATCACCGCAAATGTGACGCGCGGCCCCGCCTTTGAGATGGTTCGCAGATCGGTAGATAAACCCAACGCAGCCATTGAAACGACAGTGAGCGCGCTGCCTGACTGGCTTGCCGGCTGCAACAGCGTCATCGGAATCAGCCCCGTCGCGCGTGCCGCGCCCATGACAACGAAGCCGACGATAAACCATGGCGCCAGCTTCGTCAGACGAACCATACCGGGCCGGGTCGTCGGGTCGTTGCCCCGCTCTGGCGTTCCTGTGTTCGCATCACGCCTACGGGCGAGCGCCGACAGGAGCAGCATCACCGGTCCGAGCATAAGCACACGCACCAGTTTGACCAGCGTGCCAATATGGACACTGACGGTTGAGACCGGCACGGTCGCGGCAAACACCTGTGGCACCGCATAGACGGTCATACCTGCCAATGTCCCATACTGCACCGCGTTAAGACGAAGAACCGGGGACAGCAGCGGCAATCCAAGCACTACCGCAACACCAAGCACCGCCGTGAAGGCGATCGACGCAGCAACATCATCACGGCTTGCGCCGATCACGGGCGCAACAGCCGCGATGGCCGAATTTCCGCAGATTGAATTCCCGCACGCGATCAGCAGCGCCATGCGCCGCGGCAACTTGAGTGCGCGTCCGATTCCGTAGCTGACAAGGATGGCCGCGACGACCATCACGACAATGCCCGACAGCAACTTGATGCCGGTCGCTTGCAACGCGGCGGCACTAAACGATGCACCGAGCAGCACGACAGAGGTTTCCAGCAAGGTTTTAGCGCTGAACGTAATTCCGCGCGTCCAACGCTCGCCTGGCGTCCATATGACGCGGACCTGCGCGCCAACGAGAATTGCGAGCACGAGCGATTCAAGCCACACGTGACCGAATAGATGCGCTTGCAGCGCTTGCAGCAGCCACGCGATCAAGCACACGCCGATACATAGCGCGATGCCGGGAAGCACTCCAATAAGGTAACGAGGCTGAGTCGGATTCTTGCTGCGCAATGCTGGGCGGTTCGGGAAAAGGGACGACATGTCGACACCGGTGTGTTAAACGGAGCGACTAGGCTATTCATCGTTAGGCGTTCTGAAAAATACAAAATAGGCACCCCCTACTCTGACCTGGAGTTATACCTGGCTCGTTTTCAGAGTCTGGCAGCCTCTTTTAAGTCGATCGTTTCCCAGAGGAAACAGTATTGCTCGCACAAGATCCTTCAATGGCAAACGAATCGCCGCTACCATTGTGGCCATCGCGTCGGAAGCCATTGATCATCGGATCTCGGACCGGGAGTCGGCCACGGCGATATTCGCGGGCTGTTGGCAATGAATTTCACTCATCTGTTTGCGTTCTACGAAGTTGCCCGTGCCGGCAGCTTGAGCGGCGGCGCTCGGCGCCTGCGGGTGAGCCAGCCCGCCGTTAGCCGCGAGGTCAAGGAACTGGAGGGGCGTCTCGGTGTTCTGCTGTTCGACAGGCTGCCCCGGGGCGTGTCCCTTACCTATGCAGGAAAACTGTTGTTCGGTTACGCCGACCGGATCTTCACCCTCGCCGAAGCGGCGCGATCCGAATTGAAGGAAGTCGCTGGCCTGAGCCCAGAACACCTGAAAATAGGTGCGAGCGCAACGCTCGGTGTGTATCTCGTGCCGCAGATGATCGCCGAATTCACGACGCTTTATCCGAAGGTCGGCATCGAACTGACTGTGACCAATACACAGGAGGTCATAAGCGGCCTCGGTAACGGCGAGTTCACGCTTGGTTTCATCGAGGGTCCATATGACGAAGCACGCCTGCATGCGCAATATATTGGCTCCGACGAAATCGTACTCGCAGCAGCGCCGGCATATCGGCAAGGCAACGGGCCACTGCTTGCACGCAATGTTGCAGCGCAGACGGTAATCCTGCGCGAACCGGGGTCGGGTACGCGAGCGGTAGTCGAATGCGCGTATCAGCGCGCCGGGCTCGAGATGATACCTTCGATGTCGGTGAGCGACACCGAGGCCATCAAGCGCATGCTTGTCGCGCAACAGACCATGGCCTACGTATCCTCACTCAGTATCCGTGAGGAAATCGCTCGTGGCGAACTGCGCACACTGGAAGTGGCCGACATGCGAATAGAGCGTGCGCTGAATCTCGTCTGGCTCAAGGGGCGCTCGCTCTCGCCGTGCAGTCAGGCTTTCTTCGAACTCGCCCGCGAGCATACGGCGAATGCCAAAGGCCGATTCCCCGTCACGCTGAACGTCGCGCCTCTGCATTCCTGACGCGGATGTGCATACCGCTCGCTCCCTTGTCATTGCAAGGCTTCCTCCTGTTCATGTGGCAAGTGAAGTATCGATCCTCACGTGGGACGCACGCCGTATTTTGCAGCGCTGCCTTCGGATTGGCGGTCATCCACCCCGCTAACGAACCAGCTTGCCGCCCTGAAACTGTTGAACGATCATATCGACGACGGCACGTACCCGCGCCGTTCGATGAAAATCGGCATGCGTGCCGAGCCAGACATCGTAGCCACTCTCTACATCGGGGAGCACGCGTACGAGATCAGCGATGGCATCACCTATATAGGCCGGCAATTCCCCGATGCCCACCGCACCTTGTAAGGAGGCGACGAGCGCGAGAATCGAGTTCACCTGCACGCCCGGCACCCGAAGTCTGGGGCGCAGCGCGTGCAGCGGCGGAAACCAGCGTATCCCGTCGCCCGCGACGAGCGCTACGAACTCGTGCGCAATGAGATCGCCGATGTCACGCGGCGTCTCGAAGTTCGCCAGGTACGCTGGACTCGCATACAGGGCAGTCGTCAGTCCGGGCAAACGACGCACGATTGCAGACGCCTGCTCCGGCCGTACGTTGCGCACGACGATATCGTTCTCGCGTTGCGCGAGCCGGGAAAATGCCGAGGCGATATCCACTTCGATGCGAATCTCCGGGTACGCGCGACGCACTGATGCAATGGCCGGTATCACATACCCCGTGCCCAGCACATCCGACGTGCCAACACGGACCACACCGCTCAACGACGTATCTGCACCGCCCGCGCGCCGCTCGAGTTCCAGCGCACTGCTCTCCATCTGCATCGCGACGTCGATCAGTGCATCGGCTGCGTCTGTCGGCAAATAGCCGCGGGGCGTGCGCAGAAATAGCCTCGATTTCAGTTCATGCTCCAGCGCCGCGAGTTGACGGCTGACCGTGGGCGGATTGCTGTTCAGTTCGCGGGAAGCCCCCGCAAGCGTGCGATGCCGATAGACGGCAACAAAAAACCGCAATCTGTTCCAGTCCATAAGTTCAATCCCCAGACGAACGCGTCGACCAGTCGTTTCAATAATGGAATCCAGCATTACCAAACCGACCATTTATGCAAGTATCGCCGGAAACTAGACTGCCCGTGTTCTTGTAAACAAGAGGTAGATGATGGATCTGAAACTGTCTGGAAAAACGGCGCTCGTGCTAGGCGCATCGCGCGGAATCGGGCTGGCGAGCGCAATCGAACTGGGACGCGAAGGGGCGAACGTGATGATCGCGTCGTCGAACGGCGGCCGTCATGCGCACGCGCTTGCGCAACTACGCGATGCGGGCGTGACGAACGCGGACGCGATCACCGTGGATGTACGGCGTCCCGACGACGCGTCGCATGCGATCGCCGATACCATCGCCCGCTTTGGCTCGCTCGATGTTCTCGTCAACAACGCCGGAGGTCCGCCCTTCGGCTCGTTCGACACGTTCGACGATGCCGCGTGGCAGCAGGCGTTCGATCTCAGCTTCATGAGCATTGCGCGCTTCACACGCCTGGCGCTGCCACATCTGCGCCGTTCCGGCGAGGGCCGCGTGATCAATATCGTCAGTTTTTCGGTGCGGCACGCGGTGCAAGGATCGATACTGTCTACGAGCATGCGCATGGGTGTAGTCGGTCTCGCCAAGCTGCTGTCACGTGAGGCGAACGGAAATGGCATCACCGTCAACAACGTGGCGCCGGGACTGATACTAACCGACCGTATCCGCGAGTCGTCGCTCAAGCAGAAACTCGCTGATGGCAAGAGCGAACAGCAGGGGCTGGCGGAATTGGCCGAAGACGTACCCTTGCGGCGCCTCGGCCGCCCTGAGGAACTCAGCGCGCTGGTCGCGTTTCTGGCGTCTCCCCGCGCAAGTTATATCAACGGCGCTACGATCCAGGTCGACGGTGGCCTCGGCAACGGCATCCTGTGATCCGCGCGGGCGGCGCGCTACGGCGCGCTGCTGCCCTCAGGGCGGTCTAGAATGGATTCATTGTCTCATCACGGAAACGATCGCCATGATCGACCTCAATGATCTGTATTATTTTTCGGTCGTGGTCGAGAAACGCGGTTTTTCCGCCGCGGCCGATGCGATCGGGATTCCCAAGGGGACCCTTAGCAAACGCTTGCAGGCGTTGGAGCGGGCGCTGGGACTGCGCCTCGCGAACCGCACGACGCGCAAGTTCTCGCTCACCGAGGCAGGCGTGGACTTCCACGCGCACTGCCTGCGCGTGATGAACGAAGTACGCAATGCCGAGCAGGCCGCGCAAGCGCGTCTGACGGAGCCGGTCGGACGCGTGCGCATCACGTGCGCGGCTGGCATCGTCCGCATGGCGCTCGATCAAGTGTTGCCGCCGTTTCTCGTCATGCATCCGAAAATCGACATCGATCTGCTGACCTCCAGCCGCTATGTCGACATCGTTGAAGAAGGGTATGACATCGCGCTACGCAGCCATACGGAGCCGTTGCAAAGTTCCTCGCTGATTGCACGCCCCGTCGCGCAAACGCGCGTTGTGCTCGTCGCGAGCGCCACGCTCTTCGCGAACGGACCGCCCACCGAACCGCATGAGCTGAATGGCGTGTCCGGCATGCAGCTGGCGCGTCGCGATACCGGCAGCACGTGGTTGCTGCATGGGTCGAACGGCCGCACCGCGACCGTTTCATATCACCCGAGGATTCGCTGCAACGACGCGCCGCTCGCGAAGTTCGCCGCCCAGGCGGGGCTAGGCGTCGTCGCCCTGCCTGCGCCGATGTGCAAGGCAGAACTCGCGGACGGCCGGCTCGTGCGTGTCCTGCCAGACTGGCACATTCCACGCGGCACGCTCAGTATCGTCTTTTCGTCGCAACGCGGCATGACGCAAGCAATGCGCGTGACCGTCGACTATCTCGCGGAAGCATTGCCCGCCTTGATGAACGACTGAGTCCCTTCGCAAGCAATCCTTCATTCGAGCGCATGAAAGTCGCGCGGGCCCGATTGCATCGTTTCCCTGTCGTTTCCCTACGGAAACAGTTTTACTCCTCGATCCATCTTTTTTATCGTTTCCCTGCTGTCTACGATGACGCTCTTCAAGGAGCAATCAGATGGCAAATACGTTGTCCCATGCCGAGAGGCGTATCGCTCAACGTGCGCGGTCGCTGAACAGTTCGGCGATTCGTGAAATTCTCAAGCTTACCGAACGACCCGAGATGATCTCGTTTGCGGGCGGCATTCCGTCGCCCGCCTCCTTTCCGCTCGCAGCGCTACGTGATGCATCCGCTCGGGCGACACATGCCTCCAGCGCCGACGCCTTTCAGTACAGCGCGACCGAAGGCTATGCACCGTTGCGCGAATGGATCGCGCGCGAGCACTCGAGCAGGCAGCATCCCGTCGCACCATCGAACCTGCTGATCACGAGCGGCTCGCAGCAGGCATTCGACCTCATCGGCAAGGTGCTCGTCGATCCGCAAAGCGCGGTGCTCGTGGAGCGTCCATCGTATCCCGGCGCGCTGCAGTCGCTCTCGCTGTACGAACCCGAATTCGTGAGCGTGCAGACGGACGAACACGGCATGGTGTCGAAAGCGCTCGAATACGTCGAACCCGAGCGCGCGGCGCTGTTGTATCTGCAGCCGAACTTCCAGAACCCCACGGGTGCACGCCTGCCGATCCAGCGTCGCAGGAAGATTGCGGAGATTGCGCAGCGCACGAGGCTCATCGTCGTCGAGGACGATCCCTATGCCGCGCTCGCGTTCGATGGCGGACAGTCGTTGCCGACCATCCATTCGATGGCGCCCGACAACGTTATCTACCTGGGCTCGTTTTCAAAGGTTCTCGCGCCTGGACTGCGGGTCGGCTACATGATCGTGCCGGGTGCGCTCCAGAAAAAGTTCGTGCAGGTCAAACAGGCGGCGGATCTGCACAGCTCGACGCTTTCGCAACGCATCGTCTACGAGTCCGTGCGCGGCGGCCTTCTCGCAACCCATGTGCCGCGACTTGCCAGCTTCTATCGCGAGCAATGCGCAGCGATGCTATCCGCACTCGATGCGCATATGCCCGAAGGTGGGCACTGGAACGTGCCCGAAGGCGGCATGTTCATCTGGCTCGCGTTGCCGCCCGACATCGACAGCGCGGCGCTGCTCGAAGACGCGCTCGCCCTCAACGTTGCATTCGTCCCCGGGGCGCCATTTTTTGCGCGCGATCCGCTCCACCACTTCCTACGCTTGTCCTTCGCGACCGTATCGCCGCAGCAGATCGATTGCGGCATCGAAAGACTGGCTGCGCTCATCAATGCGTACTCACGTGCGTTCACCCCAGTTTTTGACCTGGATCTCGACCGATGACAACCCGGCTGACCCTACTGTTGCTTGCCACACCTATCGTTGCCGTGCTCTGCGTGCCCTTCTACAACCGCGTGACACCAACGCTCGATGGCTGGCCATTCTTCTACTGGTGGCAAACGGGCTGCGTCCTCGCGGGCGCGCTGCTGACGGGCGCTGCCTACCTGCTCGATGCGCGCGCCGTGCGCAAGGCCGCAGCACGATCGCAAGAAGGTGGCGCATGAACGTGATGTCCATAGGTATCTTCGTCGCACTCTTTGCCCTCGTGAGCGCGCTCGGCATAGTGGCATCGCGATGGCGGCGCGGCGATCTCAGCGCCATTGACGAATGGGGACTCGCGGGTCGGCGCTTCGGCACTGTCATGAGCTGGTTCCTGATCGGCGGCGACCTTTACACCGCCTATACCTTCGTCGCCGTGCCGGCGCTTGTATTTGCGGCGGGAGCGACGGGCTTCTTTGCGGTGCCTTACACCATCATCACGTTTGCCCTCGGCTTTCTCGTCTTGCCGCGCCTGTGGCGCGTTGCGCGCCAGCATGGCCACGTGACCGTCGCCGACTACATCGAACACCGCTTTGGCAGTCGCGCCCTCGCGCTCGCGATTGCGTTGACGGGCTTGCTCGCGACCATGCCGTACATCGCGCTGCAATTGGTGGGCATTCAGGTCACGCTCGGCGCGCTCGGTTTTCCGACGCATGGGTGGCTCGGCGAACTGCCGCTTTTTGTCGCGTTCGGCGTGCTCGCGGTCTATACGTGGTCGAGCGGATTGCGCGCGCCCGCATTGATCGCTGTCGTCAAGGACTTGCTGATTTACGCGACGATCATCGCGGCACTGATCGTGATCCCGACGCAGCTTGGCGGCTTCGGCCACATGTTCGCGGCGTTGCCGGCAGCGAAGCTGCTGCTGAAAGCGCCGGACGCCACGAGCCTCAACGGCTACTCGTCATATGCAACACTCGCGCTCGGCTCGGCGCTTGCGTTGCTGCTTTATCCGCATTCGATGACGGCAACACTCTCCGCCTCATCGGATCGCGTGATCCGGCGCAACATGGTCTTGCTTCCCGCGTATTCGCTGCTGCTCGCCTTCGTAGCACTGCTTGGTGTGATGGCGCTCGCAGCGGGTGTCGGCGCTATGCCCGAGTACGCCGATCAGTTCCGGCAGTACGGTCCGAACTTCGCGGTGTTCGCACTTTTCCTGCACTACTTCCCTTCGTGGTTCGTCGGCGTCGCGTTCGCGGCGATCGGCATCGGCGCGCTGGTGCCCGCCGCGATCATGTCGATTGCCGCGGCCAACCTGTTCACGCGCAACGTGTGGCGGCCGTATTTCGCGCCGCATTGCAGCGCGGCGCGCGAGACCCGGGTGGCGAAGCGGGTCTCGCTGTTCGTCAAATTCGGGGCGCTGGGTTTCGTCCTGTTCGTGCCCGTGCAGTTCGCGATTCAGTTGCAGTTACTCGGGGGGGTGTGGATTACGCAGACTTTGCCTGCTGTCGTGCTCGGTCTCTTCGTGCCGGCCATGCGCGCACGCAGTCTGATGGCAGGCTGGATAGCCGGGCTGGGCACCGGCACGTGGATGATTGCCGGGAACGGCTTCAAGACCGCTACTTACACGATTCACGTCGGCGCGCTCGCGATGCCTGTCTATGCCGCTGTGATCGCGTTGCTTGTCAACTTTGTCGTCGTCCTCGCGTCGTCGTTGCTTTTCGTGAAGCCGCACGAAGAAGGAGTCGAAGGTGACCTCCAGAACCGATAGCAGCAGCGACGCGCTCGCGGGCATCGACATCGATACCCTGATGTTGCACCTCGCGTGTCCTGCGGGCGAGACCGGCCTCGCGGTTGGCGACATGATGGAGCGCGTCAACGCGGCGTTGATCGACGCGGCCTTCACCAGACTCGATCCGCAAGCGGACGAACGCATCGTCGAGATCGGGCCGGGCAACGGCGGCCATATCGAATCCGTGCTGACGCGTGCGCCACGGCTCACACTCGTCGGCCTTGACATATCGCCGACGATGACAACCGCGGCTCGCGAACGCAACGCCATGTTGCTCGCGCGCGGACGCGTCGCGCTGACGACGGCGGATGCCGCCAGCATTCCCTACGAGAACGCCTCATTCGACAAGGCCATCGCGATCAACAGCGTCTACTTCTGGCCGGACCTGCTGGCAGGCCTACGGGAAATCCGCCGGGTGCTGCGCGACGAAGGGCAACTGGTGATCGCGGCGATGACACCCGAAGCGGCGCTGTCGATGCCGTTCAGCCGCCACGGTTTTCGCGTCTACGGACCGACTACTTTTCGCGAAGCCTGCTTCGAAGCGGGTTTCGATCACGTGCAGATCGAACGCTATGTCGATCACGGGGCAGCGGCGCCCGCGCCCGCCGCGCTACGCACGTTCTTTCTCGTGCGCGCTTCGTGCATGCAGTGAATCACATTTCAGGAGTGCTATGTTCCCTCACGTTCAATCTTTTCATGATGCAGCAACGGGCACCGTCAGTCACATCGTTCATGCAGGCGCCGGTTCGACTTGCGCGGTGATCGACCCCGTACTGGACTATGACGCGGCGTCGGGGCGCGCATCGACTGCGTCGCTCGATCGCATCCTCGCGTTTATCGGCGAGCAGCAACTCGTCGTCGGATGGATTCTCGAAACGCATGCGCATGCGGATCATCTGTCGGGTGCAGTCGAACTGAAGCGCCGCATGGGCGGCACCATCGCAACGAGCGAGCGCATCGTCAACGTGCGCTCGCTGTTCTCGATGACATTCGATCTCGCCGATGAGCACGGCTTTGATCATCTATTCGGCCCCGAGGAAGCATTCACGATCGGCACAATGACGGCGCGTGCGATTCCAACTCCTGGACACACGCCCGCCGACACGGCCTATCTGGTTGGCGATGCGCTGTTCGTCGGCGATACGCTGTTCATGCCCGACCTCGGCACGGCACGCTGCGATTTCCCGGGTGGCGATGCGCAAACGCTCTACGCGTCGATCCGGCGGCTTTTGGCACTACCCGAATCGACTCGCGTATTCGTCTGTCACGACTACCCGCCGGCGGGGCGTAACGTACGCTTCTCGACGACGATCCGCGAGCAGCGGCAACACAATATTCATGTGCGCGACGGCATCAGCGAGAGCGAATTCGTTGCGCTGCGAACTGCGCGCGATCTCACGCTGAAGGTGCCCGCACTGCTGTTCCCCGCGATGCAGGTGAATCTGCGCGGCGGACGTCTGCCCGCTTCCGACCACAATGGCCGCCGCTATATGCGGATACCGATCGACGAAACGCATCTCGTCGAGGATCCCTCGTGATCGACGCGCTGAGCCGATTGCTTCGGCGCGGCGGTCCGGGCGGTGGCAATGCGTCTTGCGCCACCCCGGAAGCGCCGACTGCTGCATGTCCCGACGGAGATACGCCGCCGCCGTCGACGGACGACAACGCCGCGCCGAACGCGCCGCTCGATGAAGAAATCGAACTCATGCGCTATCTGCTGCTGTCGATGGCTGCTGCCTACTGAACACGGCAACGCTGTTCGTTGCCGGGAACCTTCAACGCTGTGCCGTGAGACCACGCGCGCCTCGCTGCGGGGTGTGCATCATCGTTGCGCGCGCCGCTTCGAGAGTCCTTCGAAATGAGAAAACGAGCAAGGTTCAATGCGACGCCCGTTTCGCACAAGCGCGATGCCGGATCAGTCGCCATACGCTATCTGCCTGCGATCCTGTTTCTATTGCTTTTGGCCGTGAATGCGTTCGTTCTTGGCATCGTGGGATAGCTGTGCCCTTTTTCCAGCACAACTGCCTCAGCAGCCGAGGTCGAAGTAATTGAAGAATTCACCAGTGTCATTCAATCGATATGTCAAACACCGAGCAAAAAACCACGATGCAGGACGGGTCGACTCATGTCCTGACGCGTGAACTGGACGCCTTCGAACAGATCCTTTGGGCGACCGATCGAATCGAGCCGCGTCATTTTCTTCTGGTGACAGAGATCGACAATCTTCCGTCAGGCCGAGATTTTTGGCCGACCGCGTTGGCCGCGGTTCAGCAAAGACATCCTCCATTGCGCGTCCGCATTGTCTGCGACCCTGGGGCACGGCCGAGATTCGTCGCGACTGGCGAGCCCATCCAGTTTCGACTGGATCATGGAACAGGCGAGGCTGCATGGATGGATGCCGCGACCCGCGAACTCCATACGCGTTTTGACGCGGAGAAAGGCCCCTTGATACGCGTACGCCTTGTTCAGGGCGAATCGACTTCGCATTTGCTACTGGCCGTTCATCACGCCATTGGCGACGGTATCTCCGCCGTTTATCTCACAAGGGATATTCTCGCAGCGGTGCAGGGTGAACTTCGCGCCCCACTGCCAGCGCGCATGAGCCGCGAACAACTGATCACCCCCGGCTCGACCGCTTCACGGTATGACGCTGTCTCGATGAAAGTGGGTCACATACCCTCGCGACAGCCTGTCATCGCGAGGTTTTCACTCTCGCCCGATGTCGTCGACGAACTGGGTTTGCGCTGCCGTTACGAACGTACGACGCTTCACAGCGCCCTGACGGCCGTCGCGCTCCTTGCCAGTGAAGGGCCATCGCGGCGCAGTCTGTCACCCATCAATGCACGTCACCATTTGCCTTCCATCGAAGACGATGTCGGGTTGTATATTACATCCGGTATCACCTCGATCACCGAAGGTAAGACCGACTGTTTCTGGGAGGCGGCGCGGACCGTGCGGACTCAGCTGGATCAGGCGCGCACATTGCCGCCCTTACTCGACAACATCAAGGCAATGCGGTCGATGCTAGCGAACATCCGAAGCGAGGAGGACATGCAGGCATTGTGGGGGGCGATACGTTGCGAGCTCGGGTACCAGACCGTACTTTCGAACCTCGGAATGCTCCCCTTCAGCAATTCGAAGTCGGGTGTCCGTGTCAGAGCAGCCTACCTGTTGCTGAACGCGGAACCGATACCTGTTGTGGGGATCGCAACGGTGGGTGGGCGTTTATCGGTCACTATGAGTACGGCGGACGGCGATAAACACATGCCGTGGTTTCGGCGATTCGAGCAACTGCTGTCCAGGGCGACTAGCTTTCTCCGCTGAAGATGCACTCCGCCGGGCGGCCTCCGCTGCCGCGATTCTTGCCGTTTTGAGGCGCGAAATCCGAGGCCCACAGCGCGTAATGGCAAGAAGGACAAGCAATTCCTGTCGCTTTGATACATGCCCGCTTAAAAAACCGTTGTTCCAGCCCTTTATTCCCCGAACTCACGGCCACTGCTTATTACATTATGTCAATTTCAAATGAATGCTTTGAAAGCGGAATGACGTTTCGTTCGCGATCTGTGCCTTTTATTGTGGATGGGCGTCGCAATGAATCTGGCGCATCCGAACGAGCGCGGCAGCTTCAACCAGTTTATGGCATCGCTTCTTCGCGATCCGGATAACCCCGCGCCGATTGGGTCCGCGCACCATTTTGGCGAAGCCTTGCACATTTCAGGTGCTATCGGCCGTTGTTCTGGTACAAGAATGAACCGTTGCCTGTGTTCGACCAGGAGACCGGCGAGCAGCTAGTCCCGGATGGCCGGACTATCGATCTGCTGCATTATGTTTTTGTCTTTTGAGGCAGGCGCGGCCGGATGATCCTCAAAGCCTAGTCCCGGGTCGCGGCGCGCTGGCAGCACGTGCCGAAGTGGGGAGTCGCCTCCATCCTTTCTGACCCATCTGACGGCTGCTCTCTGAAGCCTTCAGCGACAAGGCTCTCGGTGTGACCTTGATCATTGCCCATCGGCGGAAAGCCGTCTGGCGGCTGCACTCGATGGCTGCCTGCATACGATGGCCGTCAGCACCAGGGGAATGACCGGATGAACGACTGCAGTGCTCCCAGCGTCTCCGAGAAGACGTTTAACGGAATCCGCCGAACCCAGCACAACCGCACCGTAAACCGCACCTGGCGAAGCGTTGCTGCCGCCAGCTTTGAAAAGTGGATCGCCCGGCTGGTATCCAAAAACGGCATGAACGCGGAGGCCGAATGCAGTCAACCCGGCGTCGCTCCTGGGGCGAAACGCGTTCACCGAATTCGGCTCAACCCGCATGGCTGGGATTTGGATCGAATGCGCGTCGACGAGATGCGCAACGAAGTCATGCGCTGTCTGAGTGCACGCCAACTGATCGTCCAGGGCGAAGCTGAACGCGGATGAGGGAAACACGGCGATGACTGCAAGCAGTCCGGAGATGAATCGCATACCAATTGCCTTGACGTCGGTCGAGGAGATGACTTCTAGGTCACCACCAGCGTGGCGGCCGCATACGAATGGTGCCAGCGAGCTGAAGCATTTGCCGTGCCGTCTGCTCAAGCTGGCGCCGCTGCCGATGTAATCCGGCCTTACGGCTTCATCACGACCTTCACGCAGCCGTCTTCCTTATCGCGGAAGACCTTATACATGTCCGGACCTTTTTCGAGCGGTACCGTGTGCGTGATCACAAACGACGGATCGATCTGTCCGTCCTGGATCCGCTGCAACAGGTCGTCGGTCCAGCGGTTCACATGGGTCTGCCCCATGCGGAACGTGAGACCCTTGTTCATGGCGGCGCCGAACGGGATCTTGTCGATCAGCCCGCCGTAGACGCCGGGGATCGACAGAATGCCAACCGGCCGGCATACGTACATCATCTCGCGCAGAACGTGCGGGCGGTCAGTCTCCAGCATTACCGCCTGCTTCGCGCGGTCGTACAGTGAGTCGAACGAACGCGTCGCATGTGATTCCATGCCGACCGCGTCGATGCACTTCTCAGGTCCTTTCCCGTTGGTCAGTTCCTTCAAACCTTCGAGCACGCTTTCTTCGTCGAAGTTGATCGTGACCGCCCCGACAGCGCGCGCCATCGCGAGACGCTCGGGCACGCGATCGATAACGACAACCTGCTTCGCGCCGAGCAGTATCGCGCTGCGAATCGCGAATTGCCCGACTGGGCCGGCGCCCCAGATCGCTACCGTGTCGGTCGGCTCGATCTCGCATTGGACCGCCGCCTGCCAGCCGGTCGGCAGGATGTCGCCGAGAAACAGCACCTGCTCGTCGGTCAGTCCGTCGGGTATCTTGACCGGCGTGACGTCCGCGAACGGGACGCGCACATACTCCGCCTGGCCGCCCGGATAGCCGCCCGTCAGGTGCGAATAGCCGAACAGTCCCGCGGTCGTGTGGCCGAACACCTTGTCGGCCATCTCCTTGTTACGGTTGGAACGCTCGCAAACTGAAAAGAACCCGCGCCGGCATTGATCACATTCGCCGCATGCGATGGTGAACGGCACGACCACGCGCTCACCCACTTTCAGCCGCGAATTGCCGGACCCGACCTCGACCACCTCGCCCATGAATTCATGGCCGAGAATGTCGCCCGATTTCATCGATGGCATGAAGCCATCGAACAGATGCAGGTCGGAGCCGCAGATCGCGCAACTCGACACCTTCACGATCGCATCGCGGGGATGCTCGATGATCGGATCCGGGACGTTATCGACGCGCACATCTTTCTTGCCGTGCCAGCAAAGGGCTCTCATGTGAAGCTCCACAGTAGATGGCCCATTGCACAGGCCACAAGGGACGATGTTTGGCTATGCGCGTACCGCCCGAATCAAGCTGACGACCGTGAGCGGCAAACAACCCGCGCAGCCGCCATCGCACGAGCAACGCACGTGCCGCATCGACCGCCCGTCCGTGCTCGCCGTCGTGGCGGCAGGCGGAGCCGATTGCAGCTGTCGTCCGCCCTTTGCAGCAGAACGGCCGTGAATGTCGCAGATGGGCTAGCGCGCCGTGGAACGCGCCTGGCAGCGAGGCCGTCGTAGCCGGTCGCAATCCGCGTTGACCGACCCGCGGCGATTTCCGTCGAGTCTGAGACGACGTGACCGCTCTTGCCTCAAGACTGCTGTCGAATCCGAGCAATTTCAGCAGGTCGACGATCGATGATCGCCAGTTCAATTGGTGCCCGCCAGCTTCCTGCATCTTCGTCAAAACAGCTTCAACGTCGACCGGGGGCATTGGGGTGACGGAGGGTCGGAAAGCCTGCGCCGCAGCCGTGGATGGAGTTGACGGAGCACCGGGCGGCTCCGTTGCGCTGCCCGGCGCGGACGCAGTCGCGGCCGCGGGAGGCGTCGTGGACGCGGAAGCTGTATTGGCCGGATGTCGTGCGGAGAGATCTTGTCAAGAACAGTCGAAAAGATGCTCATTTGGCGCTCCTCCGTATGAGGGTGGATTGCTCGCCCGGGCTCCGCCTGTCGCAACGCTACCTGGTTTCATCGAATGACAAAGCGCCGGCGATCGCGGGAATGGACGTTGCGTCGGCGTGTGCACCAAACCAACTGATGGATGCCGTCGTGAAAAATCCGTGGACAAAAAAGAACCCTTTTCTGAGCATGTGGCTCAGTGGTGCAAACACGCTCGCCAACTCCGCGCGAGTGCGCACGACCGCTGCCGTGAAGAGCGGAGTCTCGGCTTTTTGGAGTGCCGCGCTCGCGCCTCCGAAGCCTCGAAGAAAGAGAAAGAATCGCCGCTGATGTGGGCTCGGGAAGAGTCGGCCGCATTGCGCAAGCCGTTCAGCAACGTGCAATGACTGCCCGTCGGCGGAGCGATCCGCCCCATTCGAGTGGAAATTCGCCTTTGCAAAAGCGCTGACACCCCCTTCCGGCAAGGCTGGAAAAACAGCACGGCCGTCGTACGACGTGATGACCACCTTTCGAATGTCTGTAACGCAGTAATGCCCGCCGTTTTCGGCGCCACAGCGTGTTGCCTGATTGTTTTATCTTCCGACCTCGGTCATCAGATCGCATGCCGAGGTGCGTGGCCGCCACGATTGCATCGAGGCAGGTTCAGCCTTGCGGATCGCGTTTGGGACGCGGACGTGCCGGGTCTTTCGCGGGCTCCAGGTCGGATCGACGTGGTCGTGTTTGGGGCGCATAAGGGCCCTGTTCGGGATGATCCTTGCCCTTCGCGAGCAGCGTTTCGTCGATGTTGCCGTGCGGGTTCTGATGCACGCTGCCGTCGGATTCCACGGCTACGTCGCCGTCCTTCACGGCGTGCTTGCGTTGCTCGGCCATTTCAACGGGATCGTTCGCGGGATCGTTCGGAAGCACTGGCATGGTCAGCTCCTCTGGCTTGGATGCAGTGGACCCGCATCGTGCGTTCCCGCCATTCGCGCGACGAGCCGCGTGAGCCGACCCGGGCCGCTTCGACGCTTCCTCTCGCTTGTGCGCGCGCACGCGGAGCACACCGGATGCGCGCACCGCGCGTGAACCTCTCTCGGATGGTCGAGCATAACTTCGTTCAACGCCAGGTCCGACTCCCGGCCTGGCGCATCAGCCGACGCTCCCCGCCCGAACGCGTTCGGGCTTCGGCGTATCGTCTTCGGCGCACGTGTAGGGCTGCAACGCTTTCGGCGCGCGCAGGTCGCGCGGTATCTGGAAGCCGGCGAGCGCAGCCCCGCGCATCTGCGCAGCACTGCTCGGAAAACCGGTGCGCCCGCTGTAATCGTGACATGCCGCGCGACGAGTGCGTTCTCGCGTCCGAGCGTCGCGATACACGCGTGTCGCGAACAGATCGAGCGCCGCAATGCCCACGATGTTGACGGCCGCGCCGAGCGCACTGCGCTTGGCGCGCGGGCTCAGTGTGAACGATGCAGCGGCAAGGCTGCCCATATCGGCGATATCGCCGGCAACGCGCGCCGCGAGGAAAGGCCGCAGGTCACGCGCAGCAAGGAGGCCGACGCCGCAAGCGATCTCCCGCAGCCCGTAAGCACGAACGAGTGCAGTGCGTGCCGAGACGCCTGCCGTTCTCGACATTGCACGCGGCGCGACGAGTTGGGCCACTCCGAGCGCGATGCTGAACCACCCGAGTCCGCGTGCGAGCGTAGCTCCGCCCGATGGCTTCTGCATATCCCTGTCCATTGCGTTACCTTTTTTCGTGTGAGCCGATGATCAATTGCCCGGGACCGTGCGTCGAACGCAGCAAGACAGATGCCGCGCGGATGCGATGCGACGCACGCCCGGATAGCGGCAGCCCGGAGCAGATCGATGCTGGGTCCATGGGTAATGAAGGAGGCAGTCGCGCCGTTTCGGTGGCCGTTCGACCAGCAAGGGCACAACAGTTGCTCGTCAGCAGCGCCGGCACCGACGCGGTGTCATTAATGGGAGAGCATCATGAGACTTTTGACGACGAGCGACGGTCTGCCACGGCTGTCGTGGGGGGCCATCATCGCGGGGGTGATCCTTTCGATGATTGTTTATGTGGTGATGACCGTACTCGGCACCGCCATCGGCGCGACCCTGATCTCGCCGATGGCGAAGCCCGACACGCTGCACGGCTTCGGATTTGGCTCCGGTGTGTGGGTAATCGTCACGACGGTGCTCGGCGTGTTCGTCGGTTCCTACTACGCTGGGCGTTGTGCTTCCGTGCTCGGATGGCTGCACGGCCTGCTCGCGTGGGCCGTCATGACCCTCCTGGTCGTCTACGGGATGACCTCGCTGATCACAGGCGCAGTGAGCACCGCGGGAAGCATTGCGGCGACAGGCGCACAAGTGGGCGCGGTCGCCACCAACCAGACCGCGGGAGGCAATCAGGCAATCGACAATGCCAGGCAGCAGCTTCAGGCCGCGGTGGCATCCGCGGCTTCGGCTGCATCGGGTCCCGACGCAGACCAGCACGTCCGCCAGGCAGCGGACACCGCCGCGCGCGGCGTAGCGCGCGCCAGCTGGTTCTCGTTTGCCGCATTGATCGTTGGCGCAATCATCTCGATCGTTTCGGGCGCTGCGGGCTTCCGTCATCAGCCGCCGTACGAGGAAGGCAGCGGATCAGCGTCGGAGCGCGCCGCGCGTCGCGCCGCGGCGGCGCATTCCCGGGGCGCCTGAACGACACGGCTCTCGCGAGGGTTGATCGTTGTGATCGGTTGGAGGTGCGCGCGGTCGCGCCACGCGCACACGAGCGTTTGCGGAGCCCCGGGAACCGGAAATCGGCGACCTCCATGAAGCGTGCCGCCACCGTCCCTGCGATGACGGCGTGCTCGTTGCTGCGTACATTATTATTCGATTTACATCTCCATCGCCGAAGTCCATGGAAACCAGAAGTGCCCGACTGACTCTCCTGATCGATCCGGCCAAGAAGAAGGCGTTCGAGCGGTTGTGCGCGGGCGCAGGACCTGACGCCTTCGCAGGTTGTGTGGCAGTTGATCCGCGAGTAGCCCGATTAGCACGGCGTCGGCGACAGGACACGCAGTACCGTCACGACGCCGGCACGCCGGAACCCGACGTGATGCGTGCGAATCATCCAGATCCGACATGCCGCATCGGGTCCACGGCGCACTGCGATTCATGCCTCGCGCTGTGCGAGGCGGAAAAGGCAGCAGTCCCCCTTGCGACCTTTAATCGGGGTGATCGTCCTATTCGTGCTGGAAATGGCGGTTAGCTCTGGAAATTGGCGCAGGATCAAGGGCTTCCGATTGCATGCGACACCCAAAATTCCCGATAGCGTGAAAGCCTTACTGTAGGCGTCTCATCACGCTCAAAGCGCCATTCTTCGCACAGAAGGTACGTATATCCCTGCTCTGACACCTCAAGGTTTTTTAACGCCCCCACTCAAAGGCTTACGCCCTACCCTCGTCAGCATGGCGCGGTGACGACATTGCTTCGCTTTACGTCATCGATCGTCCCAAGGCAACTGGTCTCGCGCGAGTTTCGCTGGCAAGGCCTCAAAGAATCCTCGCACCGCGTTCACAGCGGCCTCGAAATGTTCAGGAGCAAGCATCAGGTCGACTGAGCCGGGGTCCAGAACGGGACAGTTTTCATTCGAATCGAAAAGCTCTGGTGCAAGTACCTTCAGTTCCGTCGCGGCCGGTCCACGACCGTGCTTCACGACATTGGCGATCAGACGCAACAGCTTCAGCCCTGGGTAAAACGGCTGACTTTCGAACGGCGTGCCGTCTCTATTCCAGGTGAAACGGTTCAGCCACTTGTCCAGTGTCTTGAAATCGGCCCTGGATAACTTGCATGAGAGAGATTCGTGATCGGTTGCGGCGCCCTCAAGGCCCAATACAAGATTTGTTTGGCCAGTTGTTCCCAGAGGTGAAATAGCCCGGCCATCGCCAACCCCAGCATCTGCCGAGGTATTGCATCGAAATAAAGGAACTGCCGCGTGCTGTGATAATCCTCTGCTTCATTGAGGCAGCGGAAGGTCATATCATCGTTGATATCGAATTCGGCCCACTCCCCTTGCAGCCATTCCCGAAAGCTTTTGTCTTTTTCCCCTTGCGTCTTCAGGTCGTCGAACAAGAGAAGGACATTTTTGGTTACCGCCTCTGCATAGGCATCGACTGCGTCCAAACAGGATCGCCGATCAGGAATATCGGACACATTGCGTGACCTCCTTGCAGAAAGGTTCGGCGACGTTGCGATGATGACGCCGGGTGGAAGCCTCATCGCCATGAGCGGCGCAGACGAACCCAGTGGCGGTGAACAAAAAACGTTTCTTTCCGGCACACGCCAGATCCGCGCTTCGACTGCTGTTATTCGGCTAGTCTTTCAGCTTCGGGGCATTTGTCATCGAACGTTCACGCGACAAGTCATATGAGCTTGTCGTCATTTGCTTATTAAAGTTGGCGTTGTCGCAAGCACTAGTGGGCGGCGGTGGTTGACACGGTGACGAAAGGCCTCCGGGCTAAGAGACTCTGCAGAAAGCAGACCGGCCTGTAACCTTGAAAAGCGTCTCGTGGTTGCCTAAGATAAGGGCTAAAGTGAACCTTCGCGAAAGTCGCGCGCCTGCAAAACCGGCTCTAACAGTTTTTTGGCGAAGGACAGTGCCGGAGTTCAGGCGCGTAACCGGCCTCGGTGTAATTCGACGCGACCAGGTCTTTATGAATTTCAATAATGGCTCCATCAAACCCGGAAACCCGTTGTCTTGTTAAAAGACAACGGGTCCAGTTGCATACTTCGGAGACGCGGAGGTTAAAATGAAAAAGCTGTCAGTCGTAATTGGACTGTTGATGACATTAGTTTATGGAGGATTGGCAACAGCAGCAGACTCGGGCCCTTATCTGGTAGGGCATTGGAAGCTCAATGACAGCTTTACGGACTTCAATAGCCCGCCACCTCCGATAGTGACTGATAACACAGAGTTCGTTTTCCTTAATCCCACGCCATTAACGCTCACGCTCGAATACGCTTTTTTTGATTCGCAGGGTACTTTTTGTGGTTGCGACCGCGATACCCTCAAGCCAAATGGACGTACTCGGTACACCATGTTGGGGGAATTGCTAGGTGGTCAGTTTAGTCGAAGACTTTGCCCCGGCACGAACACGGCAAACCCCCAGACCGACGGTGTAATGAAAACCATAGTCTTTACAAGGGCGGAGGGCGATGTAGTTGATTTTGGCGATGCAGTAGAGGCAGGGTACCAAATTGATTTGTTCGGAAGCGGACGAGCGGAGTCCGACTTGAAGGCAGTCCTTCTGAATCCGCACACACAGTCTGAAATCACCTCGATTCACCGGCAGTGCAACAAGTTCATTTCAAAGTAACTGACATCCAATACAAAAGCTACTCGTTAAATGTGCGATTCACAGACATCATTTCACTTTCCTGCGCGCCGTTTTCTTTGCGCGCTTGAGTTCGTGACTCCGTTAGGAGGCGCGAGTTCAAGCGCGCGCCGATGATGTTCGGCAAGGATCTTGTCGACTCGCCATTCGCGATGCCGGATTCTCTCTTTCAACCCGTCGTAGCCTGTTTCTATCTGCTCCGCGAGGGGTGTGATTTTGCTCACTTCTGCGATGCGATCAACGGGAGTCTTGCCGCCGAGTGAGCCGTGTGGGCGGCGCCAGTTGTAGTCGAACTGCCACTCCTCAATTCGTCGGTCAATCTCAACTTCGGTCGGGACATCTCGTCAGACGCCGCTGCACTGATTCGGCGAAGAACTCGCTGCCCCTGTCGGTCTGGATACGCTGGATCGGAAACGGCATCTCTTCGATGACGCGATCAAGAAAAAGCAGCGTATTGCGGGCATTTCTGCGAGGGTACACAGCGAGTACGCGGAAGCGCGAGCAGTCGTCGATGGCGGTGTACTGATACACGCCTCGCGCAATCTTCATTGTGTCCATCTGGACCCGATCTCCCGGAACCGGGCGACTGTAACGTGTGGGATATGCCGGCCGCCTGGAGCGCAGTAGTGGCCTCACGGACGCCTCGGTCAGAACTTTATGAATGGTCGCGAGGGACAGCTCTCTTTGTTCGTGAAGCCGCAACTCGTTCTGGATCCGCCGTGCGCCCTTACGCGCAGCGCGCAGCCGGAGAATCGCCGCCTTCAGGTGGTTCGATGACATAGCCAGGTCGTCAGAGTCGCACTCGTCTAGCATTCCGCCATGCTTTGCATCCGGCGTGCCAGCGCTAGCGTTCAATGTGACGAGCGAAGATGAAATCCGCCTCCCGCCAGACGGCGCACATGCGACTCGTCTACCGTCACACCCAATCCTGCCCCCTCTCCGGGAGATGAACGATCCCGTTGCGGACAAAGGAAGAAAAATCGGTTGGGTCCTCCGCGGGCCGCAACGTTGACATAAACGCGTGGCCAGCCTCGACGAGGTTTCCTATGGTTACGGCGTGCTGCAGCGATGCGACCTGCGTGACACCGGACTAATCTACGAATTCATTTAGCAGCGAATCCCGAATACCTGCGCCAAGGCGGCCTGCGTACGCGCTTCGACTGTCCCGCGGATCTTCACGAAGCATTCTTGAAACTGGGCTGCTCACTCGTCTGCCGGAACATGTTCAGACGAGCTGAGCAGGTCCCTCCACCAAGTGAACGCAGTCCAACCGTCGAGAGGATGACGTCAGTTCGTTTAGATAGGAAATAATCCAAGGAGACTGAAGCCATATGCCAGCGCGGGTCACCTGGAGCGTTATGCAACTGGCCGTCCGTATAGACATAACCAGCATTGAAAAGCAGCGACGGGCTTAGAGCATAGTTGATGTTCACGTCGTAATCACTTATCCGCAATGAAGTACCGTCGCGGTATTCGTATTTGACGTTAGTGAACATACCATTAACAGTTATATTGCTAAACGCGTACGACGCACCTATCCCGGCAATTCGTTGCCGATCAACACCGACAGTCGAGCTCAGAGGACTGTGCTGAAATGGGAAGAACGGAGCGCCGCCGTAATCATTAGTCACCGCACCGTTCGGATTAGGTGTCACTCCGGGCGATCGAAGTTCTACGTAAGCGACGCCGACGCGTCGCTTCGAGGATTATGTGGCCGCCCGCAAGTCATACATATGTGAAGCGATCGGGTATATTACAAGCCTCGATAGCTTCGACAGCTCCAATCTGCAATTGATCTTCGAATCGTCGGAAAACGTATCAAGAAGCCTGAGAATTCTCAAAGTCGTCTTTGAATACTTCTCGCGCAACCCGAAAGCTGTCGATCGCCGCGGGGATCCCCGCGTAGATTCCCGTTTGTAGAAAGACTTCACGGATCTCTTCCTTTGTTACCCCGTTGTTGAGAGCCCCCCGAATATGAAGCCTCAGCTCATGCGGACGGTTAAGGGCTGTCAACATTGCCAGATTGAGCAGGCTGCGTGTCCGCCTATCCAGCCCTGGCCTACTCCACACTGCCCCCCAGCAATACTGGGTGACGAGTGTCTGCATCGACATGTTGAAGTCATCCGCATTCGCAATGGCCGAGTCGACATACGCGTCACCCAGCACCTCTCGCCGGATCTTCATACCGGTTTCAAATAATTCCTGAATCATGCGAATCTCCTGTTCGGATATGGGGCGTGGCAGTCTCACGACTTCTAATGCCCTGCCCCGTTATCGAAATCTGCGCCAAACCTCTCGAATCGTTGATGAGGAGATGCGTAAAATCAATGAGTCTTGCTTGCTGTGGCGACCCATTGATCGAATTGAGACTGGTTGCTCGCGATCCACGCATCCGAAAGCTTCTTCACAACGCTCACGGACCCGCCATCCTTACTGATCACGCCTTCCCATTCAGACCACGTCGCGAGTGGAAACCGGATTTGCTCGATCAGGGATTTGACCGCGGGATTCGCCGCCAGAAATGCCTTGTTTGCCACCGTGTCATAGTTCCACGAGCCCATGGCCATTCGGCACGGATTGGCTCCGCCAGCGCAGCCGACCACTCCATTGACCAATGCCGTACCGCGGTTCGGGATATTGGGCGGAAGCGCGTCCTGTGGAGTGGGCAACCATACGACATCGGTGCCGGGCTTCAAAGCATTGGTCATCCACGATGGACTCCATGCGTAGTAAAACGCAGGCTTCCCGTTTTGCACCTTCGTAATGACGTCTGCCATGAGGGCTTCGTACTTGCCTCGCACGGGACTGACTGTCTGCTTCAGGCCGAATTTGTCGAGCTGATAGTCCACGACGACGCCGCAACTCCAGGCAGGATCGCAACTGATCATTTCCGCCTTGCCATCGCGGCCGAACAGCCCAGCGATTTTCGGATCCTTCATCTGCTCCAGATTCGTAATGTTGTGAGCAAGCGCGGTTTTCCTGTCGACGAGATAGCCGTTGATTCCTCCACCGATGATCATGCCGTCACCGACCACCGCCGCCTGCTGCGCGATCGCGCGAAACCCCGGCTCGCGCTGAGGCAACGTCACGTCTGTTGCCAGGTCCATGTCACCTTGCGCGACCGCTTGAAAAAACAACGTCGTATCCATGGTGCTCAGCCGGACGTCGTAGCCGAGTTTCTTGAGGGCCTGCGACGTTATCTGAGCGACTACGTAGTTCCCGCCAAGACTGTCATCTTGCGCGTAGCGTATGGTCTTTCCACTTCCCGGAAGTGTCTGCGCGTCCACCGTACCTGCGAACAAAAAACCGGTCGCAACCGCAGCGATCACTTTTACCAATGCGTTCATTGATACTCCTCCATCGTTCAAATGTTCATTCATCGAATGACACAACATGCTCCCGGGAAACCCGTTGCTGCACTGATGCACGCCCTTACAGCGCTTCACGCGCATCGCCGGGCGTATGTGCCTCCTCGTGACCACCCCGGAAAAAGCGCTTGAGGACAGTGCGAAAATGACGCTGTTTGTCAGGCTGTTTTTTGGCGATCTTCTGCGAAAAGCGATCGAGCATCATCGCGAGCAGGACGATTGCGATCCCTCCTACCGCCGCACGTCCTACGTCCAGCCGCCCCAGACCTTGCAACACCACGAGTCCCAATCCGTCCGCGCCGATCATCGATACAACGACCGACATCACCATGGCTGTCAGTACGGTCTGGTTGAGTCCCCCCAGAATCGTCGGCATCGCGAGCGGCAATTGCACTTCCCATAGGAGCTGCCACTTGTCCGCACCAAAGGCCTTACCCGCCTCGACGATTTCAGTTTCAACCATCTTGATTCCAAGATGTGTGAAACGGATCAGTGGTGGCATGGCCGCTGTCACGACGGCAACTTCTCCCGGCACAGTGCCGACACCAAAGAGCATCACGACTGGCACGAGATAAACAAAGGTTGGCGTGGTTTGCATGATGTCCAGTACAGGCTGCACCACCATCCACACGCGTGGACTGCGCGCACATAAAACTCCGATCGGAATGCCAAGTAACGCGCAGAAAAGAATGGCCGTCGCGATAAGGGACAGTGTTGTCATCGCCTCGGTCCACACACCGAGCATGGCGATGACAACAAGGACCACACAACCAAATAACGCCACGCGCAAACCCGCCGAACGCCAGAACACGGCAAAGGTGAGCGCTACGAGCACAGGAAAAGGCACGGCATGGAGAATGCTGTCATTGAAGTTCAGCAATTGCTCGACTGGCCATCGAATCGTCAGAAACAAAGGCCGCAAGTGAGTGGCCATCCAGTGGACGCATTCCTGAATCCACTGATCCACCGGGAAAATTGCAAGCTGGTCAGCACTAAGCATGATGTACCTCTGCGCCACTGCCGGCGCCAATTCTTGCGAGAACTTGGCTCGCGTCCAGAAGTCCGATGAGTTTGCCGTCTGTGTCGGTCACCCCGACCGGACTCCCCTGACCGCACTGGTGTGCCACGTCCACCAAGCGCATCGATGCGGAAACACATGCAAACCGCCTGTCTGGTTCAGGGATGGCTCGACCGTCACGCGCCTGCGCCATTTCGGAGCCTGTCAGGACCCCAAGCACGCGCTCTTCGGCGTCGAGCACGAACCCTGGCCCTTGCCCAAGCGGGCTCGCTGCCATGAGAATCCGGCCCGAATCTCGCCACACGGGCGATAGCGCCGTCATGACGGAGCGCGCGTCGAACAGTCGCGCACGGTCCACCTCACGTGTAAATGCGGCGACGTAATCACTACCCGGATCGAGCACGATCGACTGCGGTGAACCTTCACGCACCACGTGTCCCTCTGACATGATGGCGATGCGTGTACCGAGCTTGAGCGCCTCCTGGAAGTCGTGCGTAATGAAGAGAATCGTTTTGTTGAGGGTGCGCTGCAGGCGAAGCAGTTCCTCCTGCATTTCGGTGCGAATCAGTGGATCGAGCGCGCTGAACGCTTCATCCATGATCAGGATGTCGGCTTCCGTCGCGAGCGCGCGGGCAAGACCCACACGCTGGCGCATACCGCCACTTAGCTCATGCGGCATGTGGTACGCCCACTTCGACAGCCCCACCACAGCGAGTACCTCCTCAGCACGTCTTCGACGTTGTGCCGCTGGCATCCGCCGAAGCTTGAGACCAAACTCGACGTTCTCAATCACGCGCCTGTTCGGAAGCAACGCGAAATGCTGAAAAACCATCGAAATCCGGTTTCGCCGTACTTCACGCAACTCCTTGTCTCCCAGCGCGCAGAGATCCTCGCCATCGAGCAGGATCCTGCCCGCGCTCGGTTCGTGAAGCCGATTGATGCAACGGGCAAGCGTCGACTTTCCTGAACCCGACAGACCCATGATCATGTAGATCGCTCCGGAAGGAACGCTTAGCGAGACGTCATCGAGACCGACGACGTGCCGCAGCTTCTCCAGCACATCGGCGCGACATTTTCCGGCGCGCAACATGGCGAGTGCAGGTTCGGGCCTGTCGCTGAAAATCTTGTAGAGATGTTCGATTACCAGGCGCTCGGTCATGACTGCGTCTCCTCGAGTGTCGTCGCATGATCTGCGAATCCGGGCCGCGGGGAAAAATCGGTCGGCACCAGAATGCGGTTCTCCGCACGCTCGATGTATTGCGCGAGTCGCGGCACAAACGCCTGCCACTGAGAGTCTTCGGCCAACTCGCTGCGTCGGCGGGTTCTGTCCTCGAGGCTCGCATAGGCCCACATGTGTGTAACCTGGCTCAGCGTGCCGATTTCTGTCGTGAAGTATCCGAACAGTCGGCCCAGTATCCGCTGCTGGATTGCAATCCCCTCGTTGCGCACAAGATCTAGGTAGCGCAGCATTGCGCCGCTTCGGATGCTGTAAATGCGCTCTTCCACTACCATGGTCAACTCCTCGACATAGCTTCTGCAAAGAAACGACCCAGCAAGGTTCCAACAACCTCTGGCGCTTCAATCAGGATCGAATGACGTAAGCCCGGCAAGATCTCCAGTTGTGAGTCTTCTATGCATTCGTGCATGTACCGCGCCATCCTTGGGTTCGAGCCCTGGTCGTCCTCACCCGTGGCAATCAAAGTCGGAACGCGAATCTGGTCGATGAGGCCACCGAAGTCCGTCTCAGCCAGAACACGGTATGCGGCCGCATAGCAATGCGGATCGTTCTCTGCATTGCGCTTGCGCAGATAGGCGACCATCTCCGGATTTCTCGCCTGAAAATCTTCCGTCAGCCAGCGTGATAGCGATGCGTCGTAGTGCGCGCCACGCTCACCATTCTGCAAAGCGGCAAGCCGCTCCAGCACCCGGCTGCGCTCTTCTCGCGTACGGCCCGACACCGTCGCGAGCAAAGCGAGCCCACGCAGACGTTGCGGATGCGAGAGCGCCATGCGTTGCGCGATCAGTCCTCCGAGAGAGAATCCCGCGAGGTTGAACGTCTCGAACCCCACGTGATCGGCGAGTGCCAGCGTGTCGTCGACAAACTCATCGATCTCGTAGCGGCCCAGGATGTGCGACGACTCACCATGGCCACGCAGGTCGAAGGTCAGGATGCGGAAGTCATCGCACAGATGCGTGGCAACGCCCTCCCATGCCTCCAGATAGGAGCCGACACCATGAATACAGATCAGTTGCCGTGCGCCACGTCCCTGCAGCCGGTAGTTGAGTTCGACACTGCCGGCTTTCAGGCGACCTTGCGTGACGACGTCGTCATTGACAGGTTTGCGAGTCAGCATGTTGGTCCGCCTGCGAGTGTCAGGTTGCGTACTGCGCCTCGCGTGTGCGCGCGGCGAAATGGGGCATCACTTCATCGATGAACAGTCGCAACGTCTTGACCTGGAGTTCAAACGGAAGGTTGAACGTGAGTCCGAGGCAAAACTGGTCGACGCCCTGCGCTTCGTAGATCTCGAGTTTGCGGATGACCTCATCCGGGGTGCCGAACATCAGGTTTTCGCGGATGGCCGCGGGATCGTAATTGGCGCGATTGACCACGCTCTCGTATGGAACGGCTTCCGGAAAGCCGTTGGTGACGGTGCCGATGTTCTGCATGAGATTCTCAAACGTTCGTCCGTAATCGACGCTGTGCCGCACGGCTACCTCCCAGTCTTGCGGCCGGTCGTAGAGGCAGGTTCGGCGCTGCATCATGAACCGCGGACGCGCGCGCTCCGGATGATCCGCGACCGCCTTGCGAAATTTCTCACCGAGAACGGCGACCTCTGAAGCCGGTGCCGAGAGCGGCGTCGACAGGATATTTGCGCCCACCCCCACCGCCCAGTCGAAACTTCCAGGATCACGGGTTGCCACCCAGATGCGCGGATGCGGTCTTTGCAACGGCTTCGGCACCGAGGTCGCGAGCGGAAATTTCCAGTACTGGCCATCGTGTGCGTAGTCGCCCTGCCATAGCTTCATGACGGCAGGAACCAGCTCCTTCATATAACCCACGCCTTCCTGTTGCGGGATGCCGTCCGCCATGCGGTCGAACTCGTACTGGTATGCGCCACGTGCGATGCCGAATTCAAGTCGGCCGCCGGTCAGGTGGTCGCACAATGCGGCTTCGCCAGCGAGCCGAATCGGTGACCAATAGGGCGCCACCAATGTAGCGGTACCCAGCCGGATATTTTCCGTGTGCTGCGCAAGCCAGGTCAGGGTCACGAACGGATTGGGCGAAATCGTGCACTCGATCGTGTGGTGCTCTGCCGTCCAGAGTGTTTCGAAGCCGCCTTCATCGGCGATTCGCGCGAGTGCCAGCATATGGGTCACTGCGTCATTCATCGTATCGTTCGGCGAAAAGCGCTCCATGCTGAGCGAAACCGCGAATTTCATATCAAGCTCCTGAGAACATGTGTTGAACGCGTCACGCTTAGCGCAGGCGAATGACGAAGGGGTCCTGCATCGCGCCGGAGTAATCGATGACGATATTCTTGAGACGCGAGAATTCGCGCATCACTTCGAATCCCCCGCGCCTTCCATAGCCGCTATGCTTCATGCCGCCGTTTGCGGACATGTAGGCGGCCGACCGATACGTGTTGATCCAGACGGTGCCTGCATCGACGTCACGCGCAAATCTCATGGCGCGGCTGATGTCCTGAGTCCAGATGCCGGCAGCCAATCCATATTCGGTCGCGTTGGCGAGCGCAATCAGTTCTTCTTCGCTCGAGAACGGCATCACGCCGACTACGGGGCCGAAGATCTCTTCCTGCATGAAGCGCATGTCGTTTCGTGCGTGCGTCATGACCGTGGGTTCGAAGTACCAGCCGCCGGTCAGCGCGTCATCATTGGGGCGTTGTCCGCCCACGGCGACTTTTGCGCCTTCGTGTACACCCGAGCCCACGTACTTTTGAACCTTGTCGAGTTGTGACGACAGCGCGAGCGGTCCGATATCGGTTCCTTCGCTGACCGGGTGGCCGATCGTGATCCGACGCGTGCGTTCCACCAGCGCTTCGACGAAATCGTCGTACGCCTGTGCTTCGACGAAGCAACGCGAACCCGCTACACACGTCTGTCCCGCTGCAGCGAATACACCGGAGACGACACCGTTCACAGCACGCTCGATGTCGACGTCACCGAATACTACGTGTGGAGATTTGCCTCCCAGCTCCATCTGACACGGCACGAGGTTTTGCGCGGCATTCCCGGCGATCCTCCGCCCCGTGGCGGTGCTGCCCGTAAAGACATATTTCGCAATGCCCGGATGACGGGTCAACGCATCACCCGTGGTCTGCCCGTCGCCCGTGACGACGTTGAATACGCCCGGTGGAATACCTGCCTCGATCGCCAGTTCGGCCAGTGCGAGGGTCGACGCCGTCGTGTGCTCGGACGGCTTGACGACGACCGTGTTGCCGATGGCAAGGCAGGGCGCGAGCGTGCCCGTGAGCAACATCAGCGGCGAGTTCCAAGGCGTGATCATGCCGACGACGCCGATCGGCTCGCGGACGTTGTAGTTGAGCGTATCGAGCTTGTTGACAGGGATCGTCTCGCCCTGCAGCTTGTCGGCCATGCCGGCGAAATAGAAATACGAGTCGGGCATCGCGCGCATTTGCGCCCGCATCTCCTTGAGGAGCTTGCCGTTGTCGCGGCACTCGATCATCGCAAGCTCGTCCGCGTGGGAGAGCACCAGTTCTCCGAGGCGCCGCACCAGTTTGCCGCGCTCCGTTTGCGTCATGCGCCGCCAGGCCGGATTGACGAATGCAGCCTGCGCCGAGCGAACCGCCTTATCGACATCGGCCGAATCCGCCTGCGAGAACTCGTACCACGGCTTGCCTGTCGATGGGTCGTAGCTGGCGATGAATTCCCCGCTGTGCGCCGCGGTGAATCCCCCGTCAATGAACAGTCCCAGGCGGGACCCTTGCAGACGTTGGATGGTCGTTTGCATCGGTTGACTCCACGTATCAAGAATGAGCAGATTGAAGCCACGGCTGCGTGTCGCCGACCATGGCGACGCGACCACCGTCGAGTGAATCCATGTAGATGCCGAATCTCCCGCGTTCGGTCTCATGGACGTAGCGTCGCAACATCGCGCGGATCTCTTGCGACGCGATGTCCTCGAAGGGAAGCTGGTTCATCGGGAAGAAGCAGAACTGCTCCGGCAGTCCGCAACTTCCATAGGGACGGGCAATCCTCGCGCGATAGATCAGGTATCCGGGATCGTTATCGGCAACGTCGAACACCGAGTACAGGAACGTGTCATAGGGCTCGAGCGCGAGTTCTCCGCCGCCGGCGAGAGGAAGCCGCCCCTCCCTGATGCGGCTCGTCGCGCTTGGCAATACCCAGCCTCCCTTGCCATCTCGTGCAAGCAACAGACTGCCGTCGGCCTCGATGAGGTATCCGACGATCATGTCGTGCGAAGACAACCAACCCGGCGGCAGCGGATCCTTGACCTGCGCGTATCGACCGCGACAGAAACCGAGCGGGTCCGCGGGGCTCGTGCCGAATGCCTGAATGCGACCTACCAGGATGGCGTGATCACCGGCATCGACGAGGCTATGAACCGTGCAGTCGAACCACGTCAGGCAATCGGTGAGTACGGGCGCGCCTGTGTGCACGGCGTCGTGGACAACCGATGCGAACTTGTCGGCAGATTTGGAAGCGAAAAGATTCGAGACATCGACCTGCCCGTCGTGCAGAAGGTTGACTGCAAAATGCCCGCTCTGCTGGAACGCGGGGTAGCTCGATGCACCCTTGCCGATACACACCAGCAGCAACGGCGGGTCGAGAGAGACAGACGTGAAGGAATTGGCCGTCATGCCGCGCGGACGGCCTTGCGCATCACGCGTCGTGATGACCGTCACCCCTGTGACGAAGGTGCCGAAAGCACGACGCAACGCCACGGGATCGATTGGTTTGACCTGTTCTCCGGCGTCCTTTTGCATTCCCGTCACCTCAAAACGTGTTTGTCTTGAGGTGAACGATATGTGATGAAAATCCGGGCTTCTTCCTCTGTCCCGGAGGAAAACCGCAATTAATTAGTATCGTTTTGTAGGTAGGGTTTTCACGGACGCATAGGGCACGATCGACTCAGTGGGTTCCCGTCAGTTGATGAAGGTGAATCGCCAGCTCGACGGCGAACCGTCGTTCAGGTGACTCGACGTCGATGTGAAAAAGCTCGTTGATACGTGACAGGCGGTAACGCAGCGTCGTGACGTGCAAGCCCATCTCGTTGGCGCAGAGTTGACTGCGACATCCCGAGCGCAGATAAGCCGAGAGTGTTTGCAGATAATCCGACCGGGTGCGTTTGTCGTATTCGATCAGCTTGCCGATCGCACCGTCGACGAAAATCCGAACGTCTGCAGAATCCGCCGCACCCATCAGGATGGGAACAGGGCCGAGATCGGGCATCCGCAGGAAGCCGGTTTTTCCATAGTTGCGGGCAACCCGGATCATCCGCCAGCAGCGCTCCCATTCCTGCGCCAGAGGTTCCATTCCCTCGAAGCGTTCGCCAAGTACGACGATCGGCGCACATCCAAAGGTCCCGAAGACCGCATCCGAGATTTGCTGCCCGAGCCTCGTCAAAGCGGTAGCGTCGGAATCTTCTTCGTCGGGGAGCAGGCAGACAAGTCCACTACCAACCATCACGACGTGCATCGTGATGTTCTGCTGCCTTGCGAGCATGGTGACCGTTCTATGGCCCTCGACGGTAAGATTGGTGCCTTGACCAGCCGGGCCCGGAAAGTCGATCACGATCATCCGAAGCGGCGCGGTGAGGGCGAGACCAAGATGCCGTGCTCGCCCCAATACGTCGTCCTCACTGCGCCAGCGACGCTCCACGATTTCGAAGAACAGTTCGGTGAGCGTGCGCGTCTCTATGCGGAAGCGGATCACGCTGCGCATCAGTTGAACGCTCAGGGCGAAGCTGACGCTCTCGAGCATCAGCTTCTGCAGGTCCGAGGGTTTGCCCTCGCCGAACGTCAGCAGGGCTCCCACCAGTTCATCGTCGATGGTGAGCGGCTGGATCGTGGCTTCGACAGAGCTTCCCTGTCCGATCGGCAGCACCACGGATGACTTGCGCTGAAACTCGATCGCATCACGCACGATCGGAACGAATTCCCGGCCTCCGGCACCCGTCAGCCATTTGGCCCATGCTGCGTCGTCGTAGATGGAGGGAAGAGGCGATCCCGATCCGAGGAGGTAGTTCGAGAAGAAATCCACGACCAGCACAGGCCCGTCAAGCAGGTCGCCGAGCGACACGGTCAAGGTCGCCAATGACTCACCCGCCAGAACCTCTCTGAGCAACGTGCGTTGCGATTCGATGATGCGCTGAAGCTGCTCATTGGCCTGCGTTTGCGCCCGATGACGATGCGCCCGCTCGACCGCGATCGCGCCGAGTTGCACAACCGCCGACATGAACGCGAGGTCCTCCTCGCCTACTTCGCGTACGGCGCGCGACGCAACCGTCAGTACCATTGGCCGACCTGCCGTATCGCTGCTGGTCATCGGCAGGACCAGAACGGTGCGGTAACCGCGTACCTTGGCTTCGCGTCGATAACCCGGGAATTGTGTCGTTTCGAGTGCGTCGCGAATATAGACGGGCTCGCGCGTCTGCAATGCGATCAGACAAGGACTCGTCGCCAGCTCCCAGCGATCCTCGGTCTGCTGCGGCAGCATGCTCGACTCATACCGGGTCAGAACAAGCGCGTAGCCGTGAGCGAGGTCGACGGACATGATCGAGCCAAGATGCCATGCGCCCTGCTCGCAGGCCGACCGAATCAAACCGGCCAATAGCTCGTCGATGTTCTCGTCCGCACTGATCTGGCTGGCAACCCGGCTCAGCGCCATGACCTGTTTCTGCTGATCGGACATCGTCCCCTCCCGTGTTTCCGAGGAAATTACACGAAACCGTAGGAAAGAAAAAAAGAATCTTCCTGCGAAGCGAGGAAGACAGGTCGCGCCACGATGCATAGCATTGATGCGTGCTCGTTCCCGAGCCGATCTCAAGCCCAATGCACCAGGAGACTTCCAGTGAGCGCCGAACTTCGAAAAATCGCGACCTTCATCGAGACAACCTACGTCGAAGGGGGTAAGGCAGCGGGAAAGCCCGTCACGACGGTCATCGTGGCGGCAGTGATTCGCAACCCGTGGGCAGGACAGGGTTTCGTTGAAGACCTGCGGGCCGAAATTCTCGCGTCGGCACCCTCTCTCGGGGAAACCCTGACGCGACAACTGACAGACCTCATGCCCGCCGAACGGGTACAGGCGTATGGGAAAGCGGCCGTGGTCGGCGTGAACGGCGAAATCGAGCACGCCTCCGCGTTGATCCATACACTGCGCTTCGGCAACGTGTTTCGCCACGCCGTCGAAGGCACCGCCTTTCTGAGCTTCACCAATACGCGTGTCGGACCAGGCGCCCTGATTTCAGTGCCGATGATCCACAAATCGGAAACCGGTAAGCGCTCCCACTTCATTACGAGCACCTTCCAGATTGCAGATGCGCCCGGTCCAGACGAAATCGTGATCGCGATCGGCGCCTCCGACGGCGGACGGGTCCATCCCCGAATCGCAGACCGCTTCCAGGATATGGAAGAGATGGCCAACGAACAGGCGTCCACCTGAGCTTACGTCGCATCGCAACGCCCACGCGAAAGAGATCAACCATGACAGGCCCGATTGCGTTTATTAGCAGCATGCCGTCCGAGGTACAGGACAGCTACCTCGCATCGCTCCGCGCGGCCATGCCGGGTGAGAACATCGTTCCCATTGATCTGCTCACGGACGCGCAGCGTCAACGGGTCGACATCGCGGTGGTCGCGAGACCCGATCCTGTCAAAGTCGCCGCCCTGCCCAAGCTCGCATGGATCCAGAGCATGTGGGCAGGCGTCGACCAACTCCTGCCCGCGCTTGGGAGCAAAGCGCCGCCAGTCGTGAGATTGATCGACCCGGAAATGTCGCGAACGATGTCCGAAGCCGTACTCGCATGGACGTACTTCCTTCAACGGGACATGTCTGCGTACGCCCGCCAGCAAGCGAGATTGCTCTGGAGGCAGTTGCCATACCGCAAACCATCTCAAGTCAGCGTCGGTCTACTGGGTATGGGTGAACTTGGAACCGCTGCGGCAGTCCGGCTGGCGGACGCTGGGTTTAAGGTGCGCGGCTGGAGTCGCTCGACAAAGCGCCTGCCTGGCATCGAGACCTGTTCCGGCGAGAGCGGGCTCGATCTCATACTGCGCGAGAGCGACATCGTCGTGTGCCTGTTACCTCTCACACCGCAGACGCAGGGCTTGCTAAATATCGAGCGACTGACTCAAATGAAGCGAGGCGCTGCGCTTATCAACTTCTCGCGCGGGCCAATTCTTGTCGAGAATGATCTGCTCACGATGCTCGAGCGTGAACATATCTCGCACGCAGTGCTGGACGTCTTCAGTGTCGAACCGTTGCCGCAAGAATCCGGATTGTGGCGCCATTCATCGGTCACTGTGCTGCCGCACATTTCAGCGCCGACGGACAACGAAACAGCCGCCACCGTGTTCGCCGACAATGTTCGCGCGTATCGGAGTAGCGGGCGCATCCCCGCCAATGTCGACTTGACTCGCGGCTACTGACCTGGCATGCAGCGTCTCCACCTCCGCTCCTTGCCATGACATCGCGTATTTCCGTTTTGTCGACCAAAGGCCGCACATGCTGAAGCTTGACCGCTACGATATCGCAATCTTGCAGATCCTCGCCCGCGAAGGGCGCATAACCAAATCGCGATTGGCCGAAGCGATCCATCTCTCTATTTCGCCTGCCTGGGAACGCGTCCGTCGGCTCGAAGAAGGTGGAATCATCCGCGGCTACCGGGCAGAGTTCGATTGGGTTGGCGCAGTTGATATCAGCCATATCATCGTCGAGGTGACACTCTCGCGGCATACCGCTTACGACCTGCATCGCTTCGAGACACGCATGTGTTCCGCGCCGGAAGTTGTGCAGTGCTATGCGACGGGGGGTGGCATCGACTACATCGTGCACACGGTCACACGAAACGTAGATGATTATCAGCGCTTCATCGACGCAATGCTTTTGGATGATCTCGGCATTGAGCGCTACTTTACCTACGTCGTGACGAAGATGGTCAAACAGGTCACCTGCAACGTGCCTGAGTGGATCGCATTGGATTGATCTCGTGTGGGCGAGGGGTATCGGACTCGGCATGCCGTTCGTGCACGTCAACATCGTTTTCACGGTTGCATTCGCGGCAGCAAGTAGGCCGCTCACGAAAACAGGGGGCAAGATCGCGGACGCGTTGGACAGACGCTGAGACACAGAATCTTGGAACTGCTCGCCAACACTACATTGGTAAGAAAACGCGGCTTAACTCATTTTCAGAGCATCGTTGATTATCGGGACATGTCCAGTGCACACATCAACTGTGCCCGCATACCTCGGACTTGCGCGCCAACGTCCCCCGGCAAGCGTACCGCCGCACGGGAGCCGGGCGACGCGACGCGCCAATTCACGCACCGTTCACTGCCTCCTTGAACGCCTTGCCCGCAGTGAACTTGACCGTCTTCGCCGCAGCGATCTGGATCTCGGCGCCGGTCGCCGGATTGCGGCCGACCCGCGTAGCACGCGCGCCCGTCGAAAACGACCCGAAGCCGGCCAGCTGCACGGTGTCGCCCTGCGTGACCGCCGCGGTGATGGTGCCGATCAGCGCATCGAGGGTTTCGCCGGCCAGCGCCTTGGTGGTGCCGGTCTTCGCGGCGACCGCATCGACGAGATGCTGCTTGTTCATGGTTGCTCCCGCAGAGGTGGTGAAGATACCGCCGCCCTACCCGATCCACCGGTGTCCGCGTAATCGGCGCGCCCCTAGACGCCAGTCGCACTGTTTTCCTGCCGCTCGCACCTAAGCCGTCGCTGGACGCGGGCGAAAGCTTCCGGGTTCTGCGCCCCGGGCTCATCGACGATGCGGCAAGAGGGTCGATCGGTCAGTCAACCTTAATCCCGGAGACTGGCCCGAGCTGGTGAACCTGGAAGTCGCGGCCCCGTCGCCCGTACGCCCGTCGGATGACTCGCGCACGCCACGACGCCGGAAAACCCGCTTCAAATAAGAAACTGGCGAACATGGTGTCCCGAAATGAAGGCCCGGATCGCCCCAATTATCCGGGCCTTCATTTGCAGTAGGGTTATGGGCTTGATCTCGAGGGAGTCGCCGAAGCGCGGCGTGGTGTCCAGGCCCTGTTAGTTTTTCCCTGAGCGTCCGAAACACGGACGAGCGCCTTTGTTTTCCCGTTGCGTCGCAGGCCACAAATGACCCCAGCGGCCTGCTTAAGGACGTCCATCGCAACCATGGCGCTACAGGTTTCTGACGCTCCGCCGAAGCGTTACCATGACTGACGCCACTCACGAAGCGCTGTACGGCGCCTTGCGCCAGTACCCGGTCATTCTCAAGAAGCTGAAGATCGATGCGCTCGCTTCCCGGTCGCTGTCATGCATAACGCCCAACATGCTAGGATGGTTTCCGCTCGTTGCGCTGGGAGGTCGTATGGCAGTCCATGACTTTACCGAGTTTTCATGGGACGAACAGGAAGACGTCAAAGCCGTGCTGGCCAGCCGGGGACTCGATCTACGTGACTTCAGGATCACGGACAATGACCGTCATCCGGCGAGCACCAGGAAGGCGGTGAGCCGGCGGGTCTCCGTAACACGGATCGCCAACGGGAAGACGGCAACCTACGACACCGATCACTTCGCTCCCTGGCTCACGGATTTCGCTGAAGCACTCGAGGCGGGTGAGTTCGACGACTGAGACCGCGGCGCTCACAGGGTTGTCCGACGACTGCTTGCAAAGGTTGGCCGCCCGTCATGGTGTCTCGCATTCGAATGCTGACGGTTACGGTTTGAAACAGGCACAGCACAGATACATTTGACATGCTGACGGTGCGCATTTTGTCGCAGGAATTCATGATGTCAGCGCTGCTCGGTGTCAGCGAGCCATCTGCCGTCCGTTCGCCCCGGTCCACTTATTTTCCGTCGCAATTCGTCGCACATCCATGGCAACGACCAGCGGTTCTCCTGATACAACGCCCGGACGCTCGACGACGGCCCTATCTTGAGCGTTGTGGACTCACCAACATAGGCTCTGTAGCGCAACCGCACTGATTCGCTAGCGCAGTTGAATACCTGAGCCTAGACTCTCAGAAGAATTGGCAACCGCGACTAATAAGGAGACCGTCGTGGAGCGCACCAGATTCCTCGCAACCTCCCGACAACTGGCAGCCGCCGCCGAAATTCTGGCCAAGGTTGGTCCCCAAGACGGGCGGCTTGATGCGTTCGAAATGCTCGCGTTCTTTCGCCAACTCGACCAGCCTGGCCCCGGTTTGAATGCGGTCGAGACGTCCGACGACGAGCTCTTCGCGCGCACCAGTGACGCCGCTCTAACCATGGCTGGACGTAACGAGTTTGCCGCATCGCATGCACTTCTCAATCAGGCACGGTCACTCCTGCCCGTTACATGAAAAGGCATGTGTGAATTGCGAGTTTCTGCTAAAAATCGCTCGTCAACAACGCTATCAAGATAATCCTTCCTATCACAAGCAACGTGGCAGAGATTCAGATCGCACTACCTCCAGGCCGAAAGCCGCGGCCTAACTTCATAAGGCTATTCGCTAGCTCAGTGATTCAATCTTCGGAAAACTGAGGAAGCGATGGTCATACCGCGCGACGGACTGACTACGTAGCCAATCAGCACACAAGAAACGCGCCGTATGCGCTTACCGAGGTAAGGACTGAGGCAATCCGCGTGCACGCTAACTCAAGTTATGAGCGTAGTAATCCTATATATCACCCTGAGAGATCCGGCAAACTAAGCCATACCCTCGGCCCTCAGCGCAGTAAAGGTCGCGCACGACCCATCTTTGATCCAACGATCCAGCATATCGGCCCAGGCTGTAGCATCACCCTTCTCTGGTCTGCATATTCGGCTTTGTTGTAAATTGCGCGAACGCCACGTTGCTCATGAGCTAGGCACTTCTCAATCCAGTCGGAGTTGAAACCGGCTTCGTGCAGATGTGTACTTGCTGTGCGGCGCAGATCATGCACAGTGAGCGGCTCAAATTCCTCACCCCTGGCACAGATCAGCTTCACCGTACTGTCAATGACCCGGTTCAGCGTAGCCGCACTGATCGGCGACGCAGTTTCATACCGCCCCGGATGCAGGTACAAGCTCGAGCCAAAACATGTCTTGAACGCAACCAGAATGTCCAGCGCTTGTTCGCTAAGGTAGACGTGGTGAGGACACCTCGCCTTCATGCGCTCCTTGGGAATGGTCCAGGTAGCCGTCTTGAAGTCCACCTCATCCCATGTCGCGTCGATGAACTCTGATTTTCGCACAAGGGTCAACAGCATGAATTTGATGGCGAGCCGCAACGTCGGCGTCGTAGGAGTCTGATCCAGCGCATTGAAGAAGATGTGTATCTCCTCCGGACTCAGTGCCCTGTCACGCGCCTTAAACGTCGCAATAGCGCTTGGACGAATTGCGACCGCAGGATTGTCGACCTTAATTCCCCGGGCCTCAAGGAACCGAAAAACCTGCAGTACGATTTCCCTCGCGTGAACCGCTTGTGCAGCCGCTCCGCGCTCCTTGATTTTTTCGCAGCGCGCCATCAGTCGTGTGGGTGTGATCTCTTCCAACTTCAGTCGCCCAAACTCAGACGCGAGATTGCGGTCGTACACTGATTTGCGCATCGCCCTTGTGGAATCCGCAAGGGCGGTCTTCGCAAAGTATTTCTCCGCCCATTTCCCAAACGTCAGCGCCTCGGCCGCCTCAACCCGCCGCTCGACTTTCGCACGTGACGGACTTTGTCCGTGCTGGATGGCTCCATAAGCATGGTCGCGCAATATCCTGGCTTCCGGAAGGCTGACCGCCATTCCAAATCCGAGCTCGCTTGGCTTGCGTGCTTTTCGTGCAGAAAGTGAAGGATCGTATCGGCCGATAACCAAGGTTTCCCGGCGACCATTTACCCGGTAGTCGTACCGGAAGCTCACCGCGCCTGACGACATGACCGCCGCATATAGCCCCCGTTGATCGGCGACCTTGTAGATTTTTTCGGCAGGCTTTAATGCTCGCAACTGCAGGTCGGTGAGCATAAGAACTCCTCGAACGTATACCGTCAGCCGATACCGTCACGCTGTCGTGACGGTATCGGACAAGGTCGTCCGAGGAGGAAATGTCGATACCGTCAACGGTACCGACATTTCCTTCGGGCACTGCCCGGATCACAGCGGATCACGTCGGACAGTAACCAGCTGTTTTTAAAGGAAAAACAGGCAAAACCGGAACTCCCGAAACGACTTGGGAGCAGTCTAAATCATTCCCACTCGATCGTCGCAGGCGGCTTGCCCGAGATGTCATAGACAACCCGGTTGATCCCGCGCACTTCGTTGATGATCCGGTTCGACACATGCCCAAGCAGTTCATGCGGCAGATGCGCCCAATGCGCGGTCATGAAGTCGAGCGTTTGCACCGCGCGCAGCGCGACGACGTACTCGTAGGTGCGCCCGTCGCCCATCACGCCGACGCTCTTCACCGGCAGGAACACCGCGAATGCCTGGCTCGTCAGGTCGTACCACGACTTGCCGGTTTCCTTGTCGATCGTGTTGCGCAGCGTCTCGATGAAAATCGCGTCCGCGCGGCGCAGCAGGTCCGCGAAATCGCGCTTCACTTCGCCGAGAATCCGCACGCCCAGACCCGGGCCCGGGAACGGATGGCGATACACCATCGAGTGCGGCAGACCGAGCTTCACGCCAAGCTCGCGCACTTCGTCCTTGAACAGCTCGCGCAGCGGCTCGAGCAGCTTCAGGTTCAGCGTCTCCGGCAGACCACCGACGTTATGGTGGCTCTTGATGGTTTGCGCGGCCTTCTTGCCCTTGCCCGCCGATTCGATCACGTCCGGATAGATCGTGCCTTGCGCCAGCCATTTCGCATCGGTCAGTTTGCCGGCTTCGGCCTGAAACACTTCGACGAACTCCGCGCCGATGATCTTGCGCTTCGCTTCCGGATCGGTCACGCCCGCGAGCTTGCCGAGGAATGCTTCGCTCGCGTCGACGTGAATCACCTTCACGCCGAGGTGATCGGCAAACAGCGCCATCACCTGCTCGGCTTCGTTCAGGCGCAAGAGGCCGTGATCGACGAACACGCAGGTCAGCTGATCGCCGATCGCGCGATGCAGCAGCGCCGCCGCCACCGACGAATCCACGCCGCCCGACAAGCCCAGAATGACGTGCTCGTTACCGACCTGCTCGCGAATCTTCGCGACGGCTTCGTCGATGTAGTGGCCCATTTCCCAATCGGCCTTCGCGCCGCAGATCTGCAGCACGAAGCGCTCGAGCATCGCGCGGCCCTGCACCGTGTGCGTGACTTCCGGATGCCATTGCAGGCCGTAGAAGCGGCGCTGTTCGTCGGCCATCGCGGCGATCGGGCACGATTCCGTCGATGCCATCAGCGCGAAGCCCGACGGCATTTCCAGCACCTTGTCGCCATGGCTCATCCACACCTTGAGCATGCCGTGGCCTTCGGCCGTGGTGAAGTCGCTGATGCCTTCGAGCAGGCTCGTATGGTTGCGCGCGCGCACTTCGGCGTAGCCGAATTCGCGCAGATGGCCGATGTCGACCTTGCCGCCGAGCTGCTGCGCCATCGCCTGCATGCCGTAGCAGATGCCGAGCACCGGCACGCCGAGTTCGAATACGGCTTGCGGCACGCGCGGCGTGTCTTCCTCGGTGACCGAGCTCGGGCCGCCAGACAGAATCACGCCCTTCGGCGCGAAGTCGCGGATGAACGACGCGTCGACGTCGTACGGATGGATTTCCGAATACACGTTGGCTTCGCGAACGCGACGTGCAATCAGTTGGGTGACTTGCGAACCGAAGTCGAGAATCAGGATCTTGTCATGCATGGCAGCGGACGGAATCAGAAGTGAGCGGATACGGAATGCCGCGCACGAGGCGCGGCGATGAATTCAAAGCGGTCCACGCGGCGACGGTCTCGGCGCGGCGCGGACAGCAAACATTACGATGAAGCACAAAGGCGCGACCAATGGCGGAACTTGCCGCCTGCGATGCGCGCGAACGAAACCCGGTAGCTTCGGCAAACGGCCTGGCGCGCGGCGCTTCAGCCATGAAACGGCGGGCGCGGTGCGCCGGGCACGTCGTTGCTGGTGTCGCGCGCGGCGCGTTCGGATTCGCTCAGGCCAGGCTCGCTTGCAGCCGGACCAAGCGGCGCGGCAGTGGCAACGGGAGCTGCGCCAGCCGGATTGACGGGTCGCGTGACCGGCACGACGGGCTCTGGCACCGGCTCCGCCTGATAGATCGGAAAGCCAGCTGAGGCACGTGGCTCGCGCTTCTGTACGGCATCCTTTTCGGCTTCTTTCACGGCACGCTTATCAGCCCGGCTGTCGGCCTTGCTCGACGACGACTTGACCACGCCCCCCTTCTCGCGCCGCCGCACCACACCCGACAGTCGCACGCCGCCAAGCCCGATCACCACCAGCGCGACACCGGCCAGCACCGCCACCATCTGCCCGAAGCCAGTCAGCGACGGCGTATGCAGCCCCAGCAGCCAGACCAGCATTAGCACGCCGATCAGCCAGTGCACATGACCGACGACCTTCGCGACCGTCGAAGTCAGCGCCCCGTCGAACGACGCATGCAGCGCGAGCCATGCGAGCCCGATCAGCGCGACGCCGAACTCCTGGCCGACCAGCATCGGCTCCGTTGGCACCAGTTGCAGCGCGTCGTACAGCGAGGTCCACGGCGTCAGCACGAACAGCAGGCCGAACGCCAGCAGCACCAACGCATCGAGGATCAGTACAACGCGCAGCAGTGGCTTCATGGGCGTTTAGTCCACGTGGTAGTTGGGCGCTTCCTTGGTGATTTGCACGTCATGCACATGCGACTCGCGCAGGCCCGCGCCGGTGATTTGCACGAACTCGGCCTTCTCGTTCATTTCGGCGATGGTGCGGCAACCGCAGTAGCCCATGCTCGCGCGCACGCCGCCGATCAGCTGGAACAGGATCGCGTTGACCGAACCCTTGTACGCGACGCGGCCTTCGATGCCTTCCGGCACCAGCTTGTCGATGTTCGCTGAGTTGTCCTGGAAGTAGCGGTCCGCGGCGCCGTCCTTCATCGCGCCGACCGAGCCCATGCCGCGGTACGACTTGTACTGGCGGCCCTGGAACAGGAACACTTCGCCCGGCGACTCTTCGGTGCCGGCGAACATGCTGCCCATCATGACCGCGCTCGCGCCCGCCGCGAGCGCCTTGCTGACGTCGCCCGAGAAGCGCACGCCGCCGTCGGCGATGACCGGCACGCCGGTGCCGTTCAGCGCTTCGGACACGTTGGAGATCGCGGTGACCTGCGGCACGCCGACGCCGGCGACGATTCGCGTCGTGCAGATCGAGCCCGGGCCGATACCGACCTTGACGCCGTCCGCGCCGTATTCGACGAGCGCCTTGGCAGCCGCGGCGGTCGCGATGTTGCCGCCGATCACCTCGACGTGCGGGAAGTTCTGCTTGACCCACTTGACGCGCTCGAGCACGCCCTTGCTGTGGCCATGCGCGGTATCGACGACGATCACGTCGACACCGGCCTGCACGAGCAGTTCGACGCGCTCTTCGTTGTCCGCGCCGACGCCGACCGCTGCGCCCGCGCGCAGCTTGCCGTGCTCGTCCTTGCACGCGTCCGGATGTTCGGTCTGCTTGGTGATGTCCTTGACGGTCATCAGGCCGCGCAGCTCGAACGAGTCGTTGATGACCAGCACGCGCTCGAGGCGGTGGCTGTGCATCAGCGCCTTCGCTTCGGCGAGCGGCGTGCCTTCCTTGACGGTGACGAGGCGTTCGCGCGGCGTCATGATGTTGCGCACCGGCTCGTCCAGACGCTCTTCGAAGCGCAGGTCGCGGTTCGTCACGATACCGACGAGCTGCGCGCCCTCGACGACCGGGAAGCCCGAAATGCCATGCTGGCGCGACAGCGCGATCACGTCGCGCACTTTCATTTGCGGCGGCACGGTGATCGGGTCGCGCACGACGCCCGACTCGAAACGCTTGACCTTGGCCACTTCACGCGCCTGCTCGGCCGGCGTGAGGTTCTTGTGGATGATGCCGACGCCGCCCATTTGCGCCATGGCGATTGCCAGACGTGCTTCGGTGACCGTGTCCATCGCGGCGGACACGAGCGGCATGTTCAGGGAGATGTTGCGGGTCAGCCGGGTCTTGAGGCTGGTGTCGCGCGGCAGAACATCGGAGAAGGCCGGGACGAGGAGCACGTCATCGAACGTGAGTGCTGTTTGGATCAGACGCATGGCAAATCCTATAGGCGCAAAAGCGAATTATACGCGATACCACCCCGGTTTTCACTGCGCGAACAGCAGCTTAGCGAATTTCAGACGATTTTTTACCGCTCCGGCACGCGCCGATTTCGCTTCGCTTTTCGCGTCGGGTTCGATCGGGTTTCGTTTGCGCGTTCGCAGGCAAACGCTGGACCCTTGGCCGGCGGCCATCGGCGATCGAGCGACGCGAATGCAGGATCGAACAAGACGCCCCGTCCGCGAACCCGCTATTCTGCCGCCCATTCCAGTTTATCCAGCAGGGGCAGTCGATGCAGCGCGGTGTCATATATGGTGTCATGGCCGGAGCCTTGTGGGGCATGGTGTTTCTGGTGCCGCGGGTGCTGCCCGACTTCTCCCCTCTGCTGCTCGTCGCCGGCCGCTATTCGATGTACGGCGTCGTGTCGCTCGCCGCGGCCCTGCCGATCGCGTGCTCGCTCGCCAAACGGCTGAGCCGCGAGGACCTGATCGCGCTCGTCAAGCTCGCGCTGGCCGGCAACATCGTCTATTACCTGCTGCTGACGGCCGCCGTGCACCTGATCGGGATCGCGCCGGCCTCGCTGATCGTCGGCGTGCTGCCGGTCACCGTCACGCTGATGGGCCGGCGCGATCACGGCGCCGTGCCGCTCGCGCGCCTCGCATGGCCGCTCGCGACCGTGATGGCGGGCATCGTGTGCATCAATATCGACGTGTTTACGGTGGCCGGTGCGGCGCCGCTGAGCATCGCGACGCGCTTGCTCGGCGTCGCCTGCGCGGTGGGCGCGCTCCTTTGCTGGACCTGGTTCGCGGTTGAAAACGCCCGCTACCTGCAGCGTCAGACGCATTTCAGCGGCAACGAGTGGTCGGTGCTGTGGGGCGTCGTGACGGGCGCGCTCGGCGGCGCGTTGTGGCTGGTGGTCGCGGTGCTGCCGGCCGGCGGCCCGCAGGGCGAACTGGCCGACGCCCGCTGGCACACGTTCTGGCTGCTCAACCTGGTGCTCGCGATCGGCGCGTCGTGGCTCGGCAACGGCCTGTGGAATGCCGCGGCAAAACGGCTGCCGCTGACGCTGTCCGGCCAGATGATCGTATTCGAGACGCTATTCGCGCTGCTTTACGCGTTCATTTACGACGAGCGCCTGCCGCGCCCGCTCGAACTCGCGGCGATCCTGCTGCTGGTGGCGGGGGTCTGGTGGTCGGTGCGCCGGCATTCGGACGACGATTCGTCGGGTACGGCGCGCATCGAGGGCATGGACGAGAAGGCGCAAACGGCGGCGCCTTGAGGTGATGTGACGTGATGATGTGACACGGGCGGCGGGCGAAAAAATTCACCACCCCGCCGACTCGCGCCGCCTAGCGCGAATCCTTGTTCAACCAGCGCCGCCCCTCGATCGACCCAGCCTTGCGCGTCTTTTCGACGCGCCGTTGGCGCGACACCTTCGGATCGACCAATAAAGGCCGGTAAATCTCGACGCGATCATTGTCGGCCAGCACCGTATCGAGCGGCTTGAGCTTGCCGAACACGCCCACCTTCTGCGTGTTCAGATCGATCGACGGAAAACGCCGCAGAATCCCGCTTGCGTCGATCGCCTGCTTCAGCGTCGCGCCCGCGGGCAACTCGACCGCAATCAACGCCTGCTCGCCGGCGAGCGCATAGCAGACCTCAACCGTTAGCCGCGCGCTCATGCCTGACCATAGCGCTGATTGGCGCGCTTCACGAAAGATTCGACGAAGGTATTGGCGATGTGATTGAACACCGGCCCGATGATCTTCTCAAGCAGGATGCTGGTGAACTCGTAGTGCAGCGCGAATTCGATCTTGCACGCGTCCGCCCGCAGCGGCGTGAAGCGCCAGAAACCGGTGAACTTGCGAAACGGACCGTCGGCGAATTCCATGTCGATGCGCGTGGGGCGCTCCATCGAGTTGCGCGTGGCGAAATGCTGCTTGATGCCCTTGAAGTTGATATCGATCCGCGCCTCCATGCTGGTGTCGTCCCGGTGACGAATTTCGATGCCGCCGCACCATGGCAGGAAGTTGGGGTAATCATCGACGTCGGTGACGAGGTCGAACATCTGTTCCGCCGAATGGCGAATCAACACGGTTTTCTGGACATCTGCCATAAATTGAACAGCGCGTGGCAAGGGTGGATGAGCGCGGCGGGCTTTCCTTGTCCCGCTTTGCTAAAATCGTAATTTTAAACGAGTTGGGCACTTTCCATTCATGAGCATCATCGACAACAGAAAAGCCTTCTACGACTATTCGGTCGAGGAACGCTATGAGGCCGGCCTCGTGCTCGAAGGATGGGAGGTCAAGGCGTTGCGCGCGGGGCGCGGCCAGATCAAGGAAGGCTACGTGGTGATCCGCAACGGCGAGTTGTTTCTGATCGGCACGCACATCAGCCCGCTGCCCGAAGCGTCGACGCACATCCATCCCGATCCGGTGCGCACGCGCAAGCTGCTGCTGCATAGCGAGGAAATCAGCAAGCTGATCGGCAAGGTCGAGCAGCGCGGCTACACGCTCGTGCCGCTGAATTTTCACTACAAGAACGGTCGCGTCAAATGCGAGATCGGTCTCGCGAAGGGCAAGAAGATGCACGACAAGCGCGAGACCGAGAAGAAGCGCGACTGGGAGCGCGAGAAGGCGCGTTTGATGCGCTCGCCGACGTAAGCGCCATTCGTTTGCGGCTCACGCAGAAAAATGGCCCGCACATCGATGTGCGGGCCATTTGCTTTTTGTCACGCGCTCATTGCGCGCCGATTGCTCAGTTCGTCAGCGCAGGTCGCTTCGCGGCGGCTCCGCTGCCGCCCTGCCCTTGTTCACGATCGTCAGCGCAGACGCGATCATCGAACTCATGTTGGACATGTCGCCCGGCACGATCAGTGTCGTGCCCTGCTTCGCGAGGTTCGAAAACGCGTTCACGTACTGTTCGGCCACCTTCAGATTGACCGCGTCCATGCCGCCGTTCAGTTGGATCGCCGCGGCGATCTTCTGGATCGCCTGCGCGTTCGCCTCGGCCACCGCCAGAATCGCCGCGGCCTGGCCCTGCGCCTGGTTGATCGCCGCCTGCCGCTCGCCTTCGGACCTCTGGATCGCCGCCTCGCGGCCGCCCGACGCGATATTGATCTGCTCCTGCTTGCGCCCTTCCGAGGCCGCGATCAGCGCGCGCTTCTCGCGCTCGGCGGTGATCTGCGCCTGCATCGCGTGAAGGATTTCCTTCGGCGGCGTCAAATCCTTGATCTCGTAGCGCAGCACTTTTACGCCCCAGTTCGAGGCCGCCTCGTCGAGCGCGGACACGATGCTGTGATTGATGAAATCGCGCTCTTCGAAAGTCCGGTCGAGCTCCAGCTTGCCGATGACCGAGCGCAGCGTGGTCTGCGACAACTGCGTGATCGCGAACACGAAGTTGCTCGATCCGTACGATGCCTTCATCGGATCGGTGACCTGGAAATACAGCACACCGTCGACCTGCAGTTGCGTGTTGTCGCGCGTGATACAGACCTGACTCGGCACTTCGAGCGGAATTTCCTTCAGCACGTGCTTGTACGCGACCCGATCGACGAACGGAAACGCGAGGCTCAGACCCGGCGTCAGCGTCGCGTGATAGCGACCGAGGCGCTCGAGCACCCACGCATGCTGCTGGGGCACGATCTTGATGGTCTGCGACGCGAGCACGATCACGACGATCAGCAGCACTGCCCCGACGATGGTTGAATCCATATCGCTACCCTCCGCTTCTGCTTCGAATTGTTGTGCGCAGGTTGGTCGGGCCTGCGTGTTCAGATTAGGCTCTGGTGCTTCACTTTGTGAAGGGACATCGATGAGCGCGTGTGGCGAACACCGCACCCAACACTCGGGTTCAGACCGTCAGGTCGCGCTCGCGCGCGCCTTCGGCTGCCGGCTCGCGACGACGACCAGACAACTACCGCGCAACTCCCTGATCTCGTAGACCTGTGCGTCTTCAGGCTCGCCCGCGGCCAGCTCGACGTCCCATGCGGCGCCACGATAGGTCGCGCGTGCTTTGCGGCCCTGCCAGGCCGGCACGTTCAACGTCTGCCCGATGTCCAGATTGACATCGGGATTGCGCGACGCCTGCTCGCGCCTGCGACGGGCAAAGCGCGAGCGTCTGAGCGCCACGACCGCCGCAAGCGCGACCAGCGCCGCAACCACGAACTGCAGATCGGGACCGGCGCCGGCAATGCGCGCAAGTGCGGCCGCGACGAAGCCGAACGCGATCATCAACAGATAGAAGGTGCCGCTCATCAGCTCCAGCACGACAAGCACACCCGCCCCGATCCACCAGAACAGTCCACCAGGCGCCACGTCGACCTCCACAAAGCAAAACACCCCGGATCTACCGGGGTGTTTATAGCACGAAGCGGACGTGCCTTTAACGCGTGCCAAATGCCGCCTGCGAAGCGGCATTCGATACCTCGCGAGTTACGCCTTTGCCTTTGCCAGCTGCTGCCACGTATCGATGATCGTGTCGGGGTTCAGCGAGATCGACTTGATGCCTTCGTCCGTCAGCCACTGCGCGAAGTCCGGGTGATCCGACGGACCCTGACCGCAGATACCGACGTACTTGTCCAGACGCAGACAGGTTTCGATTGCGCGCTTCAACATGAACTTGACCGCCGGATCGCGCTCGTCGAAATCGACGGCGAGCAGTTCCATGCCCGAGTCGCGGTCGAGGCCGAGCGTGAGTTGCGTCAGGTCGTTCGAGCCGATCGAGAAACCGTCGAAGTACTGCAGGAACTCTTCGGCGAGGATAGCGTTCGACGGCACTTCGCACATCATGATCAGGCGCAGGCCCTTCTCGCCGCGCTTCAGGCCGAACTTTGCGAGCAGCCCGACAACGCGCTCCGCCTGCTTCAGCGTACGCACGAACGGCACCATGATCTCGACGTTGTCGAGGCCCATCTCTTCACGCACCTTCTTGAGCGCGACGCATTCCATCTGGAACGCCTCGGCGAAGTCTTCGGCGATATAGCGCGATGCGCCGCGGAAGCCCAGCATCGGGTTTTCCTCGTCCGGCTCGTAGCGCGAACCGCCGATCAGCTTCTTGTACTCGTTCGACTTGAAGTCCGACATACGCACGATGACGGGCTTCGGATAGAACGCCGCCGCGATCGTCGCGATGCCTTCGGTCAGCTTGTCGACGTAGAACGCGCGCGGCGACGCGTGACCGCGAGCGACGCTTTCGACCGCCTTCTTCAGGTCCTGATCGACGTTCGGGTATTCGAGGATCGCCTTCGGGTGCACGCCGATGTTGTTGTTGATGATGAATTCGAGTCGCGCGAGACCCACGCCTGCGTTCGGCAGTTGCGAGAAGTCGAACGCGAGCTGCGGATTGCCGACGTTCATCATGATCTTCACCGGAATCGGCGGCAGTTCACCGCGCTGCACTTCGGTGACTTCCGTTTCGAGCAGGCCGTCGTAGATCTTGCCTTCGTCGCCTTCCGCGCACGACACGGTGACGAGCGCGCCGTCCTTCAGCACGTCGGTCGCGTCGCCGCAGCCGACCACCGCCGGCACGCCCAGCTCACGCGCGATGATCGCCGCGTGGCAGGTGCGGCCACCACGGTTCGTGACGATCGCCGACGCACGCTTCATGACCGGCTCCCAGTTCGGGTCGGTCATGTCGGCGACGAGCACGTCGCCCGGCTGCACGCGGTCCATCTCCGACGGATCGTGGATCACGCGCACCGGGCCCGCGCCGATCTTCTGACCGATCGCACGGCCCGTTGCCAGCACGTTCGACTGGCCCTTCAGCTTGAAGCGCTGCTCGGCCTTGCCGCCGCCCTGGCTCTTCACCGTTTCCGGACGCGCCTGCAGGATGAAGATCTTGCCGTCGCGGCCGTCCTTGCCCCACTCGATGTCCATCGGACGTTGGTAGTGCTTTTCGATGATGACCGCGTACTTCGCGAGTTCGATCACGTCTTCGTCGGTGATCGAGAAACGGTTGCGCTGCTCGTGCGCCACGTCGACGGTCTTCACGCGGCCCGGCTCGCCCGGCTTCGTGAACTCCATCTTGATCAGCTTCGAGCCGATCGAGCGGCGGATGATCGGGTACTTGCCCTGCGCGAGCGTGGTCTTGAAGACGTAGAACTCGTCCGGATTCACCGCGCCCTGCACGACGGTTTCGCCGAGGCCATAGCTCGACGTAATGAAGACGGCGTCCTTGAAGCCCGATTCGGTGTCCAGCGTGAACATCACGCCGGCGGCGCCGACGTCCGAGCGCACCATGCGCTGCACGCCCGCCGACAACGCGACCTCAGCATGCGTAAAGCCCTTGTGGACGCGATAGGAGATAGCGCGGTCGTTGTACAGCGACGCGAATACGTGCTTCATGCGATCGAGCACGTCGTCGATGCCGACCACGTTCAGATAGCTTTCCTGCTGACCGGCGAACGATGCGTCGGGCAGGTCTTCCGCGGTCGCGGACGAACGCACGGCAAACGACAGCTCTTCGGGCGAGCTCTTTTGCAGCGTGTCGAACCCCGCGCGAATGTCAGCCTCGAGCTGCGGCTGCAGCGGCGCGTCGACGATCCATTGACGGATCTCCTTGCCCGCTTCGGCGAGCGCCTTCACGTCGTCGACGTCGAGCGTCTCGAGACGTTTGGCGATGCGTTCGGTCAGATTGTTGTGCTGCAGGAAGTCACGGAACGCGAGCGCGGTGGTCGCGAAACCGGTCGGCACGCGCACACCGGCTTCCGCGAGCTGGCTGATCATCTCGCCCAGCGACGCGTTCTTGCCGCCGACGATTTCCACGTCGGTCATCCGCAACTGCTCGAACGGAACTACATACGCCTTGTCCTTTGCGCCGGTAACTGCGTTAGTCATACAAGCCCCTAAGTGTGAAAGAAATTCACGACTGTGCAAGTGGGCTTGAACACGGGCAGCCCATTGGAAGCTCGACCCCGTGTCTTGCACAACCTGTTAGATAAGCAATCGCCGTTAAGGCAGAGATGCGTTGCATGGAGACGCCGGCCGCGAGCGTGACCGAGACGGCGGCGGCGAAGAACGCCAATCAACGCACTTACCGCCCGATCTCTTACGTTCAACGCATATCTACGCCAGATGACGTGAGGTTGAACGACCGTTCGCGGTAATTTAGCGACCAATCGCCTGCAATTGCTTATCCAACAGGTTGCCGCTATTCTACCGTGCCGACTCCCCAAATGTGGCAGTCGGTCGAGAATTGCGTCTCGAATCGCGCCCCGGCCCAGCCAGCCGGCGTTTGCGAGGCCGGCCGCGCGCCGCTGCGCGGTTTGATCCAAGCGCGTTCCAGCGCCGCGCTTTGCTGGCTCATTTGTCTTTCACGTTCACAGCCCCACTGATGCCGCCCACCGTATTCATCGTCTCAGACGGTACCGGGATCACTGCCGAAACCTTCGCGCATTCGATCCTCTCCCAGTTCGACCAGAAATTTCGCCTGGTCCGCGTGCCATTCGTCGACTCGACCGAGAAGGCCTACGCAACGCTCGAAAAAATCAACGAAGCGGTCGTGCAGGACGGCCGTCGTCCGATCGTGTTCACCACGCTCGTCGACAGCTCGTCGAATCAGATCGTGAAGGATTCGAACGCACTCGTGCTCGACATGTTCCAGACCTTCGTCGAGCCGCTCGAGCAGGAGCTGGAGCTGAAGTCGAGTCACGCGATGGGCCGCGGCCACCAGAACGCGGACACCGAGGAGTACAAGAACCGGATCGAGGCCATCAATTTCTCGCTCGCGCACGACGACGGTCAATCGAACCGCAATCTCGCGGACGCGGACGTGATCCTCGTCGGCGTGTCGCGCAGCGGCAAGACGCCGACGAGCCTCTATCTGGCGATGCAGTACGGCGTGAAAGCGGCGAACTATCCGCTGATTCCAGAAGATTTCGAACGCGGCAAGCTGCCCACGCCGCTGCTCGAGCATCGGCAGAAGATGTTCGGGTTGTCGATCGATCCGCAGCGCCTGTCGGAGATCCGCAACGAGCGGCGGCCGGGCAGCAAGTACGCGGCGCTGGAAAACTGCCGCTATGAGATCAACGAAGCGGAAGCGATGATGCGGCGCGAGGGGATCAAGTGGCTGTCGTCGACGCACAAGTCGATCGAGGAGATCGCGACGACGATCCTGCAGGAGATCAAGCTGGATCGGCCGTCGTATTGAGCGACCGCCGAGCAGGCGTAGCGTTGCCCGCCAGCGCCCGCGCAACGCCACTGACGTCTACTTTTTACGGCCGCGCTGCTGCCGGCACTGCTCGAACACGCAGACGGCCGCCGCGGCCGCCACGTTCAGCGATTCCATGCCGCCAGGCTGCGGAATCGTCACCCGAAACGACACGGCATCGCGCCACACCTGCGACACGCCCGCCCCTTCGTTGCCGAACACCCACGCAAGCGGCCTGCTCAGGTCGCAGTCATAAATCGCTTCGGCGCCGTGCGAATCGGTGATGACGATCGGGACCGCGAGACGTTCGATCAGCGCGCTCGCGTCGACATCCTCATGAATCTGCAACAGGAAGTGCGCGCCCATGCCGGAGCGCAGCACCTTCGACGACCACGCGTACGCGGTGCCCGGCGCGCAGAACACGTGTTCGATACCGGCGGCGGCCGCACTGCGCAGAATCGAGCCGACATTGCCCGCGTCCTGCACACCGTCGAGCACCAGACAGTTTTGCTCGACGCGCTCGGGCAGCGGCGCATCCAGCTTCTCGACGAGCAGCAGAATTCCGACGCCATGCACGACATTCGACAACTGTCCGAATAACGCATCCGGCAGTGTCACTAGCCGATGCTCGTCGATGCGCGAAACGATCGCCTGCGCTTCGTCGTGACGCAGCGCGCCGTCGGTGACGACGCACAGCTCCGGCTGACCGGCGACGTCGAGATACGCGCTCGCGAGATGGAAGCCCTCGAGCAGCGCGTGGCCGCTGCGGCGCTGTTGATGCGTCGAGCCGGCCAGGGCCTTCAGGCGCTTGTAGAGCGGATTGTCCCGCGAGGTGATGGCTTTCACAGGCAGCGAAGGCGGTGAGAAATGGAAATGGGAGCAGCGACGAATCAGTGGCAAATCAGCGGCGCTCGAGCGCGGACCGCGTTCGAGCCGTGCGGATGCGGTCAGTCACGCGAGGCCGGCGTCGCCGAATGCATCGTCGTCGAGCAGCAGCGCGTCGGCCACGATGACGGCGTCCGCCGATGGCAACGGCACGCCGGTGCCGAACCGCAGATGCGCTTCGCGCACCGGCGCGAACGAGCGCCGATGATGCTCGCACGGCCCATGGTCGCGCAGCGCCGCGAGATGCTGCGGCGTGCTGTAACCGGCATGCGCGTCGAAGCCGTACATCGGATAGGCCTGATGCAATTCGAGCAGCATGCGGTCGCGCGCGACCTTCGCGAGAATCGACGCCGCCGAAATGCTCTTCACGAGCGCGTCGCCGCCAATCACCGCCTCGCTACGGATGCTGAGCGTCGGGCAACGGTTGCCGTCGACCTTCACGAGCGTCGGCACGACCGACAGGCCCTCGACCGCGCGCTTCATCGCGAGCATGGTGGCGTGCAGGATGTTCAGCGAATCGATTTCCTCGACCGTCGCCGATGCGATGCAATACGCGAGCGCGCGATCGACGATCTTGTCGTACAGCGCTTCACGCTTGAGTGCGGTGAGCGCCTTCGAATCGTCGAGGCCGCGGATCATCGGTTTGGTGGGATCGAAAATCACCGCCGCCGCGACGACCGGTCCGGCCAGCGGTCCGCGCCCTGCTTCGTCGACGCCGCAGACGATGTCGTCGGCGCTCTCGAAGTTCAGGCCGGCTTGCGCGACCACCCGAACGGCGGCCGCGGTCTTGCGGCGAGGCGCGCGGGGGGGGGTCATGGCCGCCCCGCCCGTTGCTCGACGACGCTCGCCACGACTTCGGCCGCGCGCTGCGCGGTGTTCTGCTTGAGCACGTGGTGCATCTCCGTGAAGATTTCCTTCAGCGTGCGCCGGTTCGCTTCGTCGCGCAACTGTTTCAGCGTCGCCTCGGCGAGCGCCTGCGGCGTCGCGAAGTGCTGCAGGATCTCCGGCACCACGAAACGCCCGGCCAGGATGTTCGGCAGGCCGACGTACGGCAGATAGCCCTGGCGGCGCATGATCTGCCCGGTCAGCCAGGGCACCTTGTACGAAATCACCATCGGCTTTTTCAACAGCGCGGCTTCCAGCGTGACGGTGCCGCTCTTCACGAGAATCGCGTCGGCGGCGGTCATCGCGAGTTGCGACTGGCCGTCGATGATGGTCAGCGCGAGGCCCGGGTGTGCATCGACGAGCGGCTGCAGGAGCGCGCGCAACGCGGGCGTCGCCGCCGGCATCACGAAGCGCACGCTGGGCTCCTGGTGCTGCATCATCTCCATCGCCGCGAAGAACGTCGGGCCGATCAGGTCGATCTCGGAGCGCCGGCTGCCCGGCAGCACCGCGATCACCGGCCCGCCTTCCGCCAGACCGAGCGCGCGGCGCGCGCCGAGAGTGTCGGGTTCGAACGGGATCTGATCGGCCAGCGGATGCCCGACGTACGACGCCGCGACGCCCGCCTTTTCGAGCAGCGCGGTTTCGAACGGGAACACGCACAGCATGTGGTCGACCGCCTTGGCGATCTTTTTGATGCGCCCGCCACGCCACGCCCAGATGGACGGGCAAACGAAGTGCACGGTCGGAATGCCGGCGTCGCGCAGCGCATGCTCGAGCCCGAAGTTGAAGTCGGGCGCGTCGACGCCGACGAACACGGACGGCGGCTCGGCAAGCAGCTGACGCTTGAGCTCGTTGCGGATACCGAGGATTTCGGGGATGTGCCGCAGTGCTTCGACATAGCCGCGCACCGTCAGCTTTTCCATCGGCCAGTGGGCGTCGAAGCCGGTGGCGATCATGCGCGGACCGCCGATGCCATAGTACTGCGTGGCGGCCGGCAGCCGGCTGGCGAGACCGTCGAGCAGCGACGCGGCGAGCAGGTCGCCGGACGGCTCGCCGGCCACCATCGCGATGCGCGGCGGACTGGGTTGCAACGTCATCGGTTAGCGGATGATGCCGCGCTGCGACGCTTCGACGAACGCGAGCAGCGTCTGCACTGGGGCGTCGCCGTCACCGCCGGCAGAACCGAGTTCCTTCAATTGCACCTTCGCTTCTTCGAGCGACAGGCCGTTCTTGTACAGCACGCGATATGCGGAGCGCAGCACCGAGATCGCGTCAGCCGAGAAACCGCGGCGGCGCAGCCCTTCGACGTTGATGCCGTGCGGCTCGGCCTTGTTGCCCGCGGCGATCACATAGGGCGGCACGTCCTGCACGAGCGCCGACGCCCCGCCGAGCATCGCATGCGCGCCGATGCGCACGAACTGATGCACGCCGGACATGCCGCCGATGATCGCGTGGTCGCCGATCGTCACATGGCCGGCCATTTGCGCGTTGCTCGACAGGATCACGTTGCTGCCGACGTGGCAGTCGTGACCGATGTGCACGTAGGCCATGATCCAGTTGTCGTCGCCAAGCGTGGTGACGCCCGCATCCTGCACCGTGCCGGTGTGGATCGTCGTGAATTCGCGGATCGTGTTGCGGTTGCCGATCACGAGCCTGGTCGGCTCGTCCCGGTACTTCATGTCTTGCGGACGGCCGCCGACCGATGCGTAATGGCCGATGCGGTTGTCTTCGCCAATCGTGGTATAGCCTTCGATCACGCTGTGCGAGCCGACCGTGCTGCGCGCACCGATCGTCACGTGTGCGCCGATCACCGCATAGGGCCCGACTTCGACGGATTCGTCGAGCTGCGCTCCCGCTTCGATGATCGCGGTGGGATGGATCCTGCTCATGCGTCCTCGCTTCTGATTCTGTTGCGTTGTGTGGATGGCCTTGCCGCCGGGGCCGCGCACCTGCCGTGCCACGCCGCGACCTGCCCGGACGCCAGCTTTACGCGTCTTTGTCCGTGTGGCGCACCGCGCACATCAGATCGGCTTCCGCCGCGACGACGCCATCCACTTCGGCGCGCGCCTTGAACTTCCAGATGCCGCGCATGTGACGCTCGAACGTGCAGTTCAGGATCAGCTGATCGCCCGGTTCCACCACGCGCTTGAAGCGCGCGTTGTCGATGCCGACGAACAGGTACAGCGTGTTCGACGGATCGCTCGGCTCTTCCGAGAACGTCAGCAGCGCCGCGGTCTGCGCGAGCGCTTCGAGGATCAGCACGCCTGGCATCACCGGCCGCGTCGGGAAATGTCCCTGGAAATACGGCTCATTGATCGACACGTTCTTCAACGCTTTGATGCTCTTGTGCGGTTCGAGTTCGAGCACCCGGTCGACCAGCAGGAACGGATAACGATGCGGCAGCAGCGTGAGAATCTTATGAATGTCGAGATTGATTTTTTCGGTGCTCATGGTGTTTCTGCTCACGCATTGACTGCGCGATGATGACTGCGGATGCTGGTGCAGGTGGGTTGAAAACGCGCGCGACCGCCGCCTTGATTGACCGGTGGCCGTGCCACCCGGTCACGGCCACCGGCTTTGCTTCATGATGCTCGACCACTATTTTACGCGGTGCCGGTGGGTCGCCGGGATAACTGTCAGATCTTGTTGCCTGCGGGTTGACCTGCGGCGCCGTCAGTGGCACTGCCGGCCTTGTCGGCGGCGGCGCTCTCCAGCGCCTTGATGCGATCGCGAAGCTTGTCGATATTGCGCAGCAGCGCGGCGCTCTTGTTCCAGTCCGCGTGGTTCACGGCCGGGAACGCACTCGTATACATGCCGGGCTTCAGCAGCGATTTCGACACGCCCGACTTCGCGGTGACGATCACGTTATCGGCCAGCGTCACGTGTCCGGCAATGCCGACCGCGCCGCCGATCATGCAGTGACGCCCGATGGTCGTGCTGCCCGCGATGCCCGCACAGCCCGCGATCACCGTGTAGGCGCCGACCTTGCAGTTGTGGCCGATCTGCACGAGGTTGTCGATCTTCACGCACTCCTCGATGATCGTGTCGGCCATCGCGCCGCGGTCGATCGTCGTGTTCGCGCCGATCTCGACGTCGTTCGCGATCGACACGCCGCCGACCTGCGGAATCTTCACCCAGCTGCCGGTGCGCGCGTCGCCCTCGCCGACGAAGTCGGGCGCGAAGCCGAAGCCGTCCGAGCCGATCACCGCGCCCGCGTGCACGATCACGCGCTCGCCGAGCTTGCAGCCGTGGTACACGGTCACGTTCGGATACAGATGCGCGTTCGCGCCGACACACGTGCCGCGGCCGATCACGACATTGGCGTCGAGCCGCGCATGCTCGCCGATCACCGCACCCGCTTCCACGCTGACACGCGGACCGATCACCGCGCTCGCGGCGACCTGCGCGGAAGGATCGATGGTTGCGCTCGGATGCACGCCGGGAACGGGCTTCGGCGCGGCGAGGTCGATGAAGGTTTGCGCGATGCGCGCGAAATAAGCGTAGGGATTCGGCGTGACGATGAAGTTTCGACCTTCGCGTGAAGCGAGCTTCTCGAGGTCGCCGGCATTGATCAGCACCGCTCCGGCGCGGGTCGTTTCGACTTGCGACAGATATTTCGGATTGGCGAGGAACGCCAACTGGTCCGGGCCTGCCTGGTCGAGCGGCGCAAGACTGCTCACGCGCTGCGACCCGTTACCGACAACCTCACCGCCGAACCGCTGGACGATGTCCTCGAGCTTAAATGCCATGCCTATCCTGTCTCCAACCTGTTCAATCATTGCGAGGGCGCGCCAACGCGCGCGGGGCGACCGTGCGCCGCCCTCGGTTGCCCTCGGTTGCCCTTAGTTGCCCTTAGTTGCCCGATGCTGCCAGTGCCTTCAGCACCTGGTCGGTGATATCGATGCGCGGGCTCACATACACCGCTTCCTGCACGATCAGATCATAGTGCTGCGTTTCGGCGATCTGCTTGATGACCTTGTTCGCGCGATCGAGAACCGCCGCGAGTTCCTCGTTGCGGCGCTGGTTCAGGTCTTCGCGGAACTCACGCTGCTTGCGCTGGAAGTCCGAGTCGAGCTGCGACAGGTCGCGCTGCTTCTGCGCGCGATCGGTCGCCGACATTGTCGCGCCATTCTTGTCGAGTGCATCGGACATCGACTTGAGCTTTTGCGCCATGTCGGCGAGATCCTTGTCCCGCTTCGCGAATTCGGCCTCGAGCTTCAGCTGCGCGGCTTTCGCCGCAGCCGATTCGCGCAGGATGCGGTCGGAATTCACCGCGGCGATTCTCGCCTCCTGCGCGTGCGCCATGCCGACCCCGAGGGTCATTGCCAGCGCCAATGCGCACGCTACACGTTTCGAAAACATACCGGTTAGCAAAGTCATCCTCTCGATACTGTAGTTTGGCCGGGCTCGCCGCCGGGAGCGCCCGCCGCCGCAGCCGGCCGCCGGGAGCGCCCGCCGCCCAATCAGAACGCGGTCCCGATCTGGAACTGGAACTTCTGATACTGGTCGCCCGTGTGCTTCGTGAGCGGGAAGCCAAGGCTCAACTTGAGCGGACCGATCGGCGAGATCCACGCGAGACCCACACCGTAGCCGTAACGCAGACCGTTCGCGCCGGTCGACGTCGCTGCCGTGCTCGCGTCCGCCCAGACGTTACCAGCGTCCAGGAAGGTGAACACACGCAGCGTGCGGTCATAACCGGTCCCGGGCAGCGGGAACGTCAACTCGATATTGCCGACCAGCAGCTTCGAGCCGCCGATCGGGTCGCCGGTCGTTTTGTCACGCGGACCCAGTGAGCTCGGCTCGTAACCACGCACCGAACCGATACCGCCCGCGTAATAGTTCTTGAAGATAGGGTAAGGCTTGCCGGAAAGGCCGTTACCATAGCCGCCCTGGAAGTTGAAGCCCAGCACAAAGCCGCGCGCAAACGAGTAATAGTACTGCGCGTTGATGTCGGCCTTGTAGTACTGGGTGCCGCCGATCGGCGTGCCGTATTCTGCGTTCGCCTGCGTGAAGTAGCCGCGGCTTGGCACGAGCGCGCTGTCGCGCGCATCGCGCGACCATCCAATCGTAAGCGGCACGTTGTTCGAGACCCGGCCGAAGTCAGTCACGTATTGCTTATATGAAGCCGGGGTATTTGCATCGACGTCCAGCTGGTTCTGTTCGAAGCCCGCGCCGAAGTACACGGTATCGACTTCGGAAAACGGAATGCCGAACTTCAGGTCGCCGCCCATCGTGACGATCTTGAAGCTCGAATCGGTCGAGTAGTACAGCGGCTGGTACGTACGGTAGTAGACGTCGGTGATCCGCTTGATGCCGTCAACCGTGAAGTACGGGTCGACCTGCGTGACCGTCAGCGTACGGTACGTCTTCGCGGTATTGATGTTCACCGCGAGGCTCGTGCCGGAGCCGAACACGTTGTCCTGCGAGATACCCGCCGACAGCACCACCTTGTCCGTCGACGAGAAACCTGCGCCGAGCGTAATCGCGCCGGTCGGCTTTTCGGCGACCTTCACGTCGATGTCGACCTGGTCGGGCGTGCCTTCGACCGGCACCGTGGTCACGTCGACGTCGGTGAAGTAACCGAGACGATTGATGCGGTCTTTCGACAGCGAGAGGCGGTTCGAATCGAACCACGAACTTTCGAGCTGGCGCATTTCGCGGCGCACCACTTCGTCGCGCGTGCGCGTGTTGCCGACCACGTTGATGCGGCGCACATACACGCGACGGCTCGGGTCGACCTGCAGGGTCAGGTCCACCGTGTGGTTGTTCTGGTCGATCTGAGGCTGGGCATTGACGGTCGCGAACGCGTAACCGTATTCGCCGAGCTTGTCGACGATCGCCTTCGTGGTGGCCTGCAGCTTTTCGGCCGAAAAGCGGTCGCCCGGCTTGATCTTGATGAGCTTCTTCAGCTCCGCTTCGCGGTCGAGCAGATTGCCGGCGAGGCGGATGTTCGAAATCGTGTACGGCTGGCCTTCATGCAGCGTGATGGTCAGGTACATGTCCTTCTTGTCCGGCGAGATCGACACCTGGGTCGATTCGATGCTGAACTCGAGGAAGCCGCGATTCAGGTAGAACGAGCGAAGGTTCTCGAGGTCGCCGGTGAGCTTGTCTTTCGCGTACAGGTCGTTCTTGGTGTACCACGAGAACCAGTTCGGCGTGGACAACTGCATTTCGTCGCGCAGCGTGCCGGTGCTGAATGTCTTGTTGCCGATGAAGTTGATCTGGCGGATCTTCGCGCTCGGACCTTCGGCCACCGAGAACAGGATGCCGACGCGGTTGCGGTCGATCGGCGTGATCGTCGTGGTGACTTCGGCCGCGTAGAAACCGCGTGTCAGGTACTGGCGCTTCAATTCCTGCTCGGCCTTGTCGACCAGCGCCTTGTCGAAGTAGCGGCCTTGCGACAGCCCGACCGCGCGCAGCGCCTTGATCAGGTTGTCCTTTTCGAACTCGTGGATGCCGGCGAAGTCGATCGTGCCGATGGCCGGGCGCTCCTGCACCTGCACCACCACCACGTTGCCTTCGGTTGCGATCTTGACGTCGTTGAAGAAGCCCGTCGCGTACAGCGCGCGAATCGCTTCAGAGGCCTTGTCGTCGGAAAAGGTATCGCCTTGTTTGATGGGCAGGTACGCGAACACCGTACCTGGTTCGACGCGTTGCAATCCCTCAATGCGAATGTCTTGCACCACGAAGGGCGTCGTTGCATGAGCAACCAGCCCATGCGCGGCGAACGCCGCGGCTATAACCGTCTTTGGACCAAAGCGATGAGGTTTGAACAACGTGCTTCCCCAGTGTGTATAGCTGCATCAGGCCTGGCGGCCGCCCTCGAGAACGCCGCCGGACACTTTAAAAATGGATTAAACGAGCCAGATCGTTGAACAGCGCAATCGCCGACAACGCGACGATGCAGGCAAGACCCGCCCTCTGAAAAACGAGTTGCCAGCGATCAGAGACAACTTTACCGGTCACAGCTTCAACCAAATAATATAACAGATGACCCCCGTCCAATACCGGAATTGGTAGCAGGTTCAGCACGCCAAGGCTAATGCTGACAAGGGCCAGGAACGACAAAAACGCGGAAGGACCCAGACGTGCGCTCTTTCCCGCGTAGTCGGCGATCGTCACCGGACCGGACAGGTTCTTCAGCGATGCCTCGCCGACGATCATCCGGCCAAACATCCGCACCGAGTACACCGCGAGATCCCACGTGCGGCGCGCGCCGAGGCGCAGGCTGTCGAGCGGGCCGTAGCGCACTTCGATCGACGGCACCTGGGTCGCCAGCTCCGCGCCGATGCGGCCGATCTGCTGCCCGCTCGCCGCATCGCGCTGCAGTTGCGGCACGATCGTGATCTCTTCGAGCGCGCCCGCCGTATGGCCGCCGCGGCCGCCGCGCTCCACCCGCAGCGTGACCGGCACGCCGGCGTGCGATTTTACAAAGGCGATGAAGGCCGCGGCATTATCGGTCGGCGTACCGTTGATCGCGCGCAGCCGGTCGCCCGCGACGAGCCCCGCCTTCTGCGCGGCGCTGCCCGCCTGTACGCCGGCCACCGTCAGCCTGCCGCCACCTGGCTCGAAGCCGAGGCGCGACATCAGATCGTCGTCGACGTCTTTCTCGCCGATGCCGCGCAGGTCCATCGGAAAATCGGAGGTGCCGTGCGCGTCTTTTGCACTGAGCACGATGCGCTGCTGATCGAACGCGGCACCGAGCAGCTTCCAGCGCAGATCCGACCACGAGCGCACTGGCTCGGTCTCGTCGCTATGGCCGGTGCGCACACCGACGATCGTCTCGCCGCCCTCGAAGCCCGCCAGCGCGGCGGGTGTATTCGGCGCGGGCGTGGCGATCACGGCCGCCGGTTCGGTCACGCCAGTGGCGAACACGAGTGCGAACAGCACGATCGCAAGCAGGAAATTCGCGACCGGACCGGCCACGACGATCGCGAAGCGCCGCCACACCGACTGGCGATTGAACGCATGCGGCAGATCCGCGTCGGCAACCGAGCCGGGGCCGGCCTCGCGCTCGTCGAGCATCTTCACGTAGCCGCCTAGCGGCAGCGCGGCAATCGTCCACTCGGTGCCCGTCTTCCGACTGACCCACTGAACCAGCGGCTTGCCGAAGCCAATCGAAAAACGCAGCACCTTCACACCGCACAGACGCGCGACGCTGTAGTGCCCGTACTCGTGGACCACCACGAGTACGCCAATCGCAACCGCGAAAGCGAGCAGTTCGATCAGCAGATTCATAAACGCCTCACTGGACGGCGCGTTCCGTGCGACGGACGCCGTCGGGCAGACGCGCGATGAATTCGGTAGCAACACGGCGCGCCGCGGCGTCCGCTTCGATGACGTCGTCGAGCGCGTGCGCGCTGCGGTTCGGTAATGCGTTCAGCACCGAGTCGACCACCTGCGCAATCGCCATGAAGCCGATGCGGCGCGCGAGGAACGCCTCCACCGCGATCTCGTTGGCGGCGTTCAACGCCGCGCTCGCGACACCGCCTGCGGCCAGCGCCTTCATCGCGAGCGCGAGGCACGGGAAGCGCGCGTAGTCGGGTTTTTCGAACGACAGCGACGCAATCTCCGCGAGATCGAGCTGCGCGACGCCGGAATCGACGCGATCCGGAAACGCGAGTGCGTGCGCGATCGGCGTGCGCATGTCGGGGTTGCCGAGCTGCGCGAGCACCGAGCCGTCCGCATACGACACCAGCGAATGGATCACGCTCTGCGGATGGATCAGCACGTCGATGCGCTCGCCGGGCAGATTGAACAGCCAATGAGCCTCGATCACTTCGAGGCCCTTGTTCATCATCGTCGCCGAGTCGACCGAGATCTTGCGGCCCATCACCCAGTTCGGATGCTTGCAGGCTTCGTCAGGCGTCACGTCGACGAGCGTGGCCGGTTCGCGGGTGCGAAAGGGGCCGCCCGACGCGGTCAGGATGATCTTCGAGACGCCGCCATGGAGCGATGCTTCGCGCGGCAGGCATTGAAAAATTGCGTTGTGTTCGCTGTCGACGGGCAGCAGGACCGCGCCGTTGTCGTGCACCGCGTCCATGAAGATCGCGCCGGACATCACCAGCGCTTCCTTGTTCGCGAGCAGAATGCGTTTGCCGGAGCGGGCCGCGGCGAGGCTGGGCGCGAGACCCGCTGCGCCGACGATCGCCGCGACCACCGTGTCGCAGCCCTCGCTCCTCGCGACGTCGACGAGCGCCTGCGGCCCGTACGTGACCTCCGTCTTGCTGCCCGCATCGCGCAGCTTCGCGGCGACCTTCGCGGCCGTGTCGGCGTCGCCGACCACCGCCACTTCGGGCGCGAAGCGCAGGCATTGCTCGACGAGCTTGTCGCCATTGCGATGCGCGCTCAGCGCGTAAATGGAAAAACGCTCGGGATGGCGCGCGACCACGTCGAGCGTGCTGTCTCCAATCGAGCCCGTGGAACCGAGCAATGTCAGACGTTTTTGCATATCTCTTTTCTCTAGCCGAGCAGCAGCATCGCGAGCGGCAGCACCGGCAACAATGCGTCGATGCGATCGAGCACGCCGCCGTGCCCCGGCAACAGGCCGCTCGAGTCTTTGACGCCGGCCTGGCGTTTCATCATCGATTCGAACAGATCACCGACCACGCTGAAAACCACCAGCAGGGTCAGCGCGAACACCGTGCGTAACGCGCCCAGTTGCGCCAGCAGCGCAGAATACAGGGTCGGCTCGAACGCGTGCAAAAAGATCGCCGCCGCCGCGACGATCATGACCAGCAACCAGCCGCCGATCGCGCCCTCCCAGGTTTTACCCGGACTGATGGCGGGTGCCAGCTTGTGCTTGCCAAACGCCTTCCCCGAGAAGTATGCGCCGATATCGGCGAGCCATACCAACAGCAGCAGCGACAGAACGAACGGCACACCGAGCATGCGCGCGGCGACGAGAGCATGCCAGCACGCGATGAAACCGACGATACCGGCAAGAAACAGAAAGGCGCGCCACGCGCCCTGCGCGAGCACCGGCTTGCGCAGCAGCACGAAAGGACCGCCGATCACCCAGAAAATCGCCGCCGCCTGGAAGAATGGCCGCGCATGCTCCGTGCCAATGCCCAGCCGCGTGCTGGTGACCAGCCCGAGCGCCGCGACGAGCGCGTACAGCACCGGACCCGCGCCGCCGAGTTTCAGCAGGCGCGCCCACTCCCACGCGGCGAACACGACCACGAACGCGATCAGCGCGCCGAACGCGCCGACCGGCGCGAACAGCGTGACAGGCAGGAACACCGCCAGCAGCACGATCGCCGTGATGACACGGGTTTTTAGCATGGAAGCGAATCGACGTTCTGCGATTGCGGCTCGAGCTGAGCACTGGTGCGGCCGAAGCGGCGTTCCCGCTCGGCGTACGAAGCGATGGCATGACCGAGCGCGTCGGCGTCGAAATCCGGCCAGAACGTGTCGGTGAAATAGAACTCGGTGTAGGCGAGCTGCCACAGCAGGAAGTTGCTGACGCGGCGCTCGCCGCCGGTGCGGATGAACAGGTCGGGCTCGGGCGCATAAGCCATCGACAGATGCTCGGCGAACGCGTCCTCGTTGACCTCGACCGGTTTGCCGGCCGCAGCCGCCTGCTCGACGAGCTTGCGGGTGGCCTGCATGATGTCCCAGCGACCGCCGTAGTTCGCGGCGATGGTCAGCGTAAGACGGGTATTGCGCGCGGTCTTGGTTTCCGCTCGCTTGATCAGATCACGGATCTTGTCGTCGAAACGCTCGAGATCGCCGACCACGCGCAAACGGATGCCGTTCGCGTGCAGCTTGCCGATCTCGCGCTCGAGCGCGGTGACGAACAGGCGCATCAGGAACGACACCTCCTCGTTCGGACGGCGCCAGTTCTCCGAACTGAACGCGAACAGCGTCAGATATTCGACGCCCCGCCGCGCGCACGCCTCGACGGCCGCCCGCACCGCGTCGACGCCGCGCGTATGGCCCGCCACGCGCGGCAGACGCCGCTGGGTGGCCCAACGGCCGTTGCCATCCATGATGATCGCGATATGTCGCGGCACCGCGGCGACTTCAGGCACGCGCACGGTCGAGCTGGTATAGGTCATGGCCGTCGGGACAGTAATGCCAGTAAAGAAGTGGAAATCAGAAAGACTGAGCCGAACGGCGTCAGACCGTCATGATCTCGGCTTCTTTCGTCGTGACGAGCTTGTCGATTTCAGCGACGAACTTGTCCGTCAGCTTCTGGACGTCGTCGCCGGCACGACGCTCATCGTCTTCCGAAATTTCCTTGTCCTTGACGAGCTTCTTCAGTTGCTCGTTGGCGTCGCGACGCAGGTTGCGCACGGCCACCTTGGCCGTTTCAGCTTCGCTGCGCACGACCTTGGTCAGCTCGCGGCGACGCTCTTCGGTCAGCGCGGGCATCGGAACGCGAATCACGTCGCCGTGCGTGGCCGGGTTCAGACCGAGGTCCGATTCGCGGATCGCCTTTTCGACGACCTGAACCATCTTCTTTTCCCACGGCTGCACGCCGATCGTGCGAGCGTCGATCAGCGTCAGGTTCGCGACCTGCGAAATCGGCACCGGCGAGCCGTAGTAGTCGCACTGGATATGATCGAGCAGGCCCGTGTGCGCACGGCCAGTGCGGATCTTCGACAGGTCGTTCTTGAACGCGTCGATGGAGCGCTGCATCTTCTGTTCAGCGCCCTTCCTGATATCAGCCACAGACATTTTTAAACCTCCGAACCTTCAAAACGGTGCGAGCCGCCCGGCACGCGCGATGCGGCGGCCCGGGCTCGCGTCAAAGCCCATGTAATGTAAACGAAGTTTACACGTGGACGAGGGTGCCCTCGTCCTCACCTAGCACGATGCGCTTCAGCGCACCGGGTTTGACGATCGAAAACACGCGGATCGGCAGCTTCTGGTCGCGGCACAGCGCAAAAGCCGTCGCGTCCATCACCTGCAGATTGCGGCCGATTGCCTCGTCGAAGCTGATCGTGGTGTAACGGGTCGCGCTCGAATCCTTCTTCGGGTCGGCCGAATAGACGCCGTCCACCTTGGTTGCCTTCAGCACCACTTCCGCGCCGATTTCCGAGCCGCGCAATGCAGCGGCCGTGTCGGTCGTGAAGAACGGGTTGCCGGTACCGGCCGCGAAAATCACGACCTTACCTTCCTCGAGCTGGCGGATCGCGCGGGGCCGGATATACGGCTCGACGACCTGGTCCATGCGCAGCGCGGACTGCACGCGCGCCTCGATGCCAGCATGGCGCATCGCGTCCTGCAGCGCCAGCGCGTTCATCATCGTGGCGAGCATACCCATGTAGTCGGCAGTCGCGCGGTCCATACCCGCCGCGCCGCCCGCGACGCCGCGAAAGATATTGCCGCCACCGATCACCACGGCCAGCTGCGTTCCGAGACGGACCACTTCGGCCACGTCCGCCACCATTCGTTCGATGGTCGCGCGATTGATGCCGAAGGCATCGTCGCCCATCAGAGCTTCACCGGAGAGTTTGAGCAGGACGCGTTTATAGGCAGTGGGCATAGAGGTATCCAGATCGCGCAGAACAGGGCAACAACAAGGGACTAATGTAGGGGTGAAATACTGATTCGGGCAAGCTCCGCCAAATTGGCGAACCCAAAGGTTCGCCAGCGGCGGCCGCGCGGCGAGGGTCAACCCGTGCGCGGCCTTGCGGTGCTGCCGACCGCGGCGAGGTCTTGCCTCGCCGCGGGTCCAAACGGTACGGCGGTGAAACTTAGCTAACGCTTATTGTTGCTTTGCAGCAGCGACCTGAGCGGCCACTTCCGCAGCGAAGTCGTCCTGCTTCTTCTCGATGCCTTCGCCGACCACGAACAGTGCGAACTTCTGCACGCTCGAGTTAGCCGCCTTCAGCATCTGCTCGATCGTCTGCTTGTCGTTCTTAACGAACGTCTGGTTCAGCAGCGACACTTCCTTCAGGTACTTCTGCACGCTGCCATCGACCATTTTGGCGACGATTTCAGCCGGCTTGCCCGATTCGGCAGCCTTCTGTTCAGCGATGCTGCGCTCCTTGGCGATCAGGTCCGCCGGAACGTCGTCCGACGACAGCGAAACCGGCTTCATCGCGGCGATGTGCATTGCCACGTCCTTGCCGACCTGCTCGTCCGCGCCGGTGTACTCGACCAGCACGCCGATGCGCGTGCCGTGCAGGTACGCGGCCAGCTTGTTGGCGGTTTCGAAGCGCTCGAAACGGCGGATCGACATGTTTTCGCCGATCTTGCCGACCAGCGCGAGACGGACTGCGTCGACGGTCGAGCCGTCGAGCGGGAGCGCCGACAGCGCGGCGACGTCAGCCGGGTTTTGCGTCGCGACGAGCTCGGCGACTTTCTTCGAAAACGCGAGGAAGTCGTCGTTCTTCGAGACGAAGTCGGTTTCGCAGTTCAGCTCGACGAGCGAACCAGCGTTGCCGCCGATGAACGATGCGACCACGCCTTCAGCCGTCACGCGCGATGCCGCCTTGCTCGCCTTGTTGCCGAGCTTCACACGCAGCAGCTCTTCAGCGCGCGCCAGATCGCCGTCGGCTTCCGTCAGCGCCTTCTTGCATTCCATCATCGGCGCGTCGGTCTTCGCGCGCAGTTCTGCAACCATGCTTGCGGTAATTGCCGCCATCATTTGCTCCTTGAGTTCTGTCTGTCACATGCCGCCCGCACTTCGATGCCGGCGGCAGGAATTCGTTTCAGCGTTTTCGCGTATTTTTGCGAGCGACGCGTGCCACGCCACCTCGAGCACTCTGCCAGATGTCCGTTACAACATCTGTTACAAGCGTCGCGGCTTAAAAAAAGGGGGCCTGTAGAAAGCCCCCTTTTATGTCGGACACTGGGCAGCCTTACGCTTCCGGGTTGACCTCGACGAACTCGTCGCCGTCGCCGCCACGTGCTGCCTGGACCACTTCGTTGACCGCATTGGCACGGCCTTCGAGGATCGCGTCGGCCACACCAGCCGCGTACAGGGCGACGGCCTTGCTGGCGTCGTCGTTACCCGGGATCACGTAGTCCACACCTTCCGGCGAGTGGTTCGTATCGACCACGGCGATGACCGGAATGCCGAGCTTGTTCGCCTCGGTCACGGCAATCTTGTGGTAGCCGACGTCAACCACGAAGATCGCGTCCGGAATGCCGCCCATGTCCTTCACGCCGCCGATCGACTTCTGCAGCTTGGCCATTTCGCGCTCGAACAGCAGCGCTTCCTTCTTGCTCATGCGCTCGGTTTCACCGGCTTCCAGCGCCGCTTCCATGTCCTTCAGGCGCTTGATCGATACCTTCAGCGTCTTGAAGTTGGTCAGCATACCGCCGAGCCAGCGTGCGTTCACGAACGGCATGCCAGCGCGCTGCGCTTCCTGGGCGATCGTGTCGCGCGATTGACGCTTCGTACCGACGAACAGGATCGTGCCGCGGTTCGATGCCAGCTGACGCGCGTACTTCAGCGCGTCGTTGTACATCGGCAGCGTCTTTTCGAGGTTGATGATGTGAATCTTGTTGCGATGACCGAAAATGAAGGGAGCCATCTTCGGGTTCCAGAAGCGGGTCTGGTGACCGAAGTGGACACCTGCTTCCAGCATTTGACGCATCGTAACTGCCATGAAATTCTCCACGAGGGTTGGGTCTTAAGCCGGCTGCCGTATCGGCCGCGCCCGCCTTTGTTTTGGCTGGAACGCGGCGACACCCTGGGTGCGCCGGTTTGCGAATTGGTTGCCTGACACTGCTTTCTCCAGCTCACGACGTCAGCAACCGGATTGCCGCGAGAAGCCGGTTCCGCCCAGTTTCCATGCGCGAATTTGCGGACTCGCGAATAAAAGCGGACTAGGACCGACTTAGCCAAAGAGTATAGCACGCGACTATCGACCGACTCAACCGACCCAACCACCGGCGGATAGCCAGGCGCACTGGAGCGCACAGCCGGGCTCCGAATCCGGGCTCGGCGCCCTATGGCCCACCAATTGGCCGATTTTGATCACTTTTAGCCCATTACCGCCTGATCCAGCGCAACGAGCCCGCCCCCACTGCTGTAAAATGGCTCGATTCCGCCACCCGCGGGGGATCGTCAAGGATCGACCGGCATTCCGTGTGCACCAGACGCCCTCCGCCAGGCCACCGCAACACCCAGCAAGCCTTATCCAGCAAGGCTTCCGAGGAAACCATGGCTATCACCATCAAAAACGAAGACGACATCGCGAAGATGCGCGTCGCCTGTCGGCTCGCGAGCGAAGTGCTCGACTACATCACGCCGTTCGTCAAGGCCGGCGTCACCACTGGCGAGCTCGACCGCCTGTGCCACGAATACATGCTGAAGGACCAGGGCACGGTCCCCGCGCCGCTGAATTACCAGCCGCCCGGCTACCCGCCGTACCCGAAAGCCACCTGCATTTCCGTCAACGACGTGATCTGCCACGGGATTCCCGGCGACAAGGCCCTGAAAAACGGCGACGCGCTGAACATCGACATCACGGTCATCAAGGACGGCTACTTCGGCGACACCAGCCGCATGTTCATCGTCGGCGAAGGGTCGATCATGGCGAGGCGCCTCGTGCAGGCTACCTTCGAGTGCATGTGGCTCGGCATCGACCAGGTGCGCCCCGGCGCGCATCTCGGCGACATCGGCTATGCGATCCAGAAGCACGCCGAAGGCCTCGGCTACAGCGTGGTGCGCGAATATTGCGGCCACGGCATCGGCACCGTGTTCCATGAAGATCCGCAGATCCTGCACTATGGCCGCCCCGGTACCGGCCTCGAATTGCAGGCCGGCATGATTTTCACGATCGAGCCGATGATCAACGCCGGCCGCCGCGACATCCGCACGATGCCCGACCAGTGGACCGTCAAGACCAAGGACCGCAGCCTGTCCGCGCAGTGGGAGCATACCGTCCTCGTCACGGAGACCGGCTACGACGTGCTGACCGTGTCGGCCGGTACGCCCGCGCGTCCGCCCGTGGTCGCGGCTACCGCCTGACCGATTCCGATCTCACCTTCCGTCTGCCAATGAGTAGCGTTCCAGCCGTCGCCCCCTCCCATGCCTCGTCGCTCAAGGCGGACTACAAAGTGGCCAAAGCCCAGTTGCTGGAACGCTTTCGAACGGCCACCAACGTCGACGCGTTGATGGCTGCGCTCGCGCGCGCCACGGACCATTCGCTGCGCGCCGCCTGGGACACCTGCGAACTGCCCGACGATCTCGCACTCGTCGCGGTCGGCGGCTACGGGCGCGGCGAACTCGCGCCGCACTCCGACATCGACATCCTGGTGCTGTTGCCCGACACGCGGCTCGAGCATCTGGAGGCGCGCATCGAGCGCTTCATCAGCCTCGCGTGGGATCTCGGGCTGGAACTCGGCAGCAGCGTGCGCAGCGTGTCGCAATGCCTCGAGGAAGCGGCCAACGACGTCACGGTGCGTACCTCGCTGCTGGAAGCCCGTCGCATCACCGGCAGCACCGCGCTGTTCGACGATTTCGCCCAACGCTACCGTGCAGCGCTCGACCCGAAGGCGTTCTTCCAGGCTAAGGTGCTCGAAATGCGCCAGCGTCACGCGAAGTTTCAGGACACGCCGTACGCGCTCGAGCCGAACATCAAGGAAAGCCCGGGCGGGCTGCGCGACCTGCAGCTGATCCTGTGGATCACGCAGGCGGCCGGGTTCGGCAGCAGTTGGCGCGAGCTCGAAGCGCGCGGACTGATCACCGAGCGCGAGGCGCGCGAGCTGCGCCGCAACGAGAGCTTCCTGAAGGCGCTGCGCGCGCGGCTGCATGTGATCGCCGGGCGCCGCCAGGACATCCTGGTGTTCGACCTGCAAACGCCGGTCGCCGAAAGCTTCGGCTTCAATCCGACCGCGACCAAGCGCGCGAGCGAGCAACTGATGCGCCGCTACTACTGGGCCGCGAAAGCGGTCACGCAGCTCGCGACGATCCTGATCCAGAACATCGAGGCGCAGCTGTTTCCGAGCACGAGCGGCATCACGCGCGTGCTGTCGGATCGCTTCGTCGAAAAGCAGGGCATGCTCGAAATCACGTCCGACGACGTGTTCCAGCGCGAGCCGAACGCGATCCTCGAAGCGTTCCTGCTTTACGAGCGCACCCCCGGCGTGAAGGGTCTGTCGGCGCGCACGCTGCGCGCGATCTACAACGCTCGTGACGTGATGGACCAGCATTGGCGGCGCGACCCGGAGAACCGCCGGCTTTTCATGGAAATCCTGAAACAGCCGGCCGGCATCACGCATGCGTTCCGGCTGATGAACCAGACCAGCGTGCTCGGGCGTTATCTGCTGAATTTCCGGCGCATCGTCGGGCAGATGCAGCACGACCTGTATCACGTGTACACCGTCGATCAGCACATCCTGATGGTGCTGCGCAATCTGCGCCGCTTCGCGATCGCCGAGCATGCCCACGAATACCCGTTCTGCAGCCAATTGATTGCCAACTTCGACCGGCCGTGGGTGCTGTACGTGGCCGCGCTGTTTCATGACATCGCCAAGGGCCGCGGCGGCGATCATTCCACGCTGGGCATGGCCGACGCGCGGCGCTTCTGCCGGCAGCACGGCATCGAAGGCGAGGATGGCGAGCTGGTCGTGTGGCTCGTGCAGCAGCATCTGACGATGAGCCAGGTCGCGCAGAAGCAGGACACCAGCGACCCCGAAGTGATCAAGCGCTTCGCCGAACTGGTCGGCACCGAGCGGCGTCTGACCGCGCTCTATCTGCTGACCGTTGCCGACATCCGCGGTACCAGCCCGAAGGTCTGGAACACGTGGAAAGGCAAGCTGCTCGAAGACCTCTACCGCACCAGCCTCGCCGTGCTGGGCGGCGCTCAACCGGACGAGCATTCGGAACTGAAGTCGCGCAAGGAAGAAGCGCTCGCGCTGCTGCGTCTGGAAACCGTGCCGGAAGGCGCGCAACGGGCGCTGTGGGACAAGCTCGACGTCGGCTACTTCCTGCGCCACGACGCGGCGGACATCGCGTGGCAGACCCGCGTGCTGTACCGCCACGTCGAAACGCCGACGCCGCTCGTGCGCGCGCGGCCGTCGCCGATCGGCGAGGCGCTGCAGGTGCTCGTCTACGTGAAGGACCAGCCCGATCTGTTCGCGGGCATCTGCGCGTATTTCGACCGCAACGGCCTGTCGGTGCTCGATGCGCGCGTCAGCACGACGCGCCACGGCTACGCGCTCGACAACTTCCTCGTCACGCACACCGAAGAGGACGTGCACTATCGCGACATCGCCAATCTGGTCGAGCAGGAACTGACCGCACGTCTCGCGGGCCACGGCACCTTGCTGCCGGGACCGTCGAAGGGCCGGCTGTCGCGGCTGTCGCGCACCTTCCCGATTACGCCGCGTGTCGACCTGCGGGCCGATGAGCGCGGCCAATACTACATCCTGTCCGTGTCGGCGAACGACCGGCCGGGCCTTCTTTATTCCATCGCGCGCGTGCTGGCCGAGCACCGGGTCGGCGTCGCCTCGGCGCGGATCAATACGCTCGGCGAACGCGTCGAGGACGTGTTCCTGCTCGAAGGACACAGCCTGTCGGACAACCGCCTGCAAATTCAGGTCGAGACCGAACTGCTGCGCGCGATCGCAGTGTGAGATTTCATGCGAATCAAATTAACAGCGAAGCATCCGCGGCCGGCGTCGTCCGAACGCGCCCCTGTCCGCCCCGGCAGCGCGTCGGCGCGTAAGCCGACCCGTCCAGCGCGGCCGAAGCCTTTCGAGGCCGAGGGTGGCGCGAAGCGGCCGGTCGGCGCGAAGCCGGCGGACGCCGGTGCACGCGCGCCGCGTGCCGAAGGGTCGGGTCCGCGCGAACGGGGTGCGGCTGCCGCGGGCGCACCGCGCCGCTTTGAAGGTGCGGCTGAGCGTGGCGAACGCGGAGAACGCCCACCGCGTCGTTTTGAGGGCAGCGCTGAGCGTGGCGAACGCGCCCCCCGGCGCGAATTCGGCGAGCGGAGTGAACGCGCGCCGCGTCGCTTCGAAGGCGGCGCTGAGCGTCGAGAACGCGCCCCCCGGCGCGAATCCGGCGAGCGGACTGAACGCGCGCCGCGTCGCTTCGAAGGCGGCGCCGAGCGTGGCGAACGCGCCCCACGGCGCGAATCCGGCGAGCGGAGCGAACGCGCGCCGCGTCGCTTCGAAGGCAGTGCTGAGCGTGGCGAACGCGCTCCACGGCGCGAATTCGGCGAGCGTGGCGAACCAGCACGGCGTCGCTTCGAAGGCGGCGCTGAGCGCGGCGAACGCGCGCCCCGTCGCGAATTCGGCGAGCGCACAGGACGCGCGCCGCGTCGTTTCGAGGGCAATGCGGAGCGCGGCGAGCGCTCACCGCGCCGCGACGACGGCGAACGCCGTCCGTTCAGCGGTCCGCGCGCAGGCGCAGGCAGACCGTCGGAAGGCAGCGGGCGTGACGACCGCCCGGTGCGCCGGGAGCGCGATGCCGCCGATCGTCCGCGCTTCGGTAGCGATCGCGGTGAGCCGCAGCAGCGTCGCGGTGGTGATCGAGGCGAGCGCAGCGAGCGCGCCCCGCGCCGCTTCGAAGGCGAGCGTGGCGAGCGCAGCTTCGGGAAACCCGCAAAAGGCGGCTACGGCGAGCGCACCGAGCGTCCGGCGCGCGCCCCGCGTGAGGACCGCGGCGAGCGCGGTGCACGCGGCGACTGGACGCCCTCGCGTCGCGAGTCCGGCGACCGCGCCGCACGCGGCGGTGAACGTACCGAGCGTCGCGAGCGCCCTGCGCGCAGCTTCGACGACACGCTGCCAGCCGCAAACCGCCGCTTCGGCGACGACCGGCCCGCCCGCGCCGCCAAGCCGCGAACGTCGGCATCGGCAACGGCCCAACCCGTCGACACCACCATCGACACCCCGCACCCGCCCCGCCGCGATCGCGAAGACGCGCCGGGCATGCTGCGTTTGTCGAAGCTGATGTCCAAGCTCGGCCTGTGCTCGCGCCGCGAGGCCGACGAGTGGATCGAGAAAGGCTGGGTCATGGTCGACGGCGAGCGCGTCGACACGCTCGGCACCAAGGTGTTCCCGGATCAGCGCATCGACATCGATCCAGCCGCCGAAGCCTTTCAGTCGAGCCAGGTGACCGTGATCGTCCACAAGCCGGTCGGCCTCGTATCGGGACAGGCGGAGGACGGCTATCAGCCGGCCATCACGCTCGTCACGCCGGAAAATCGCTGGGAAGGCGACCATTCGGGCATCCGCTTCTCGGTGTCGCATCTGCGCCAGCTCGCGCCGGCCGGACGTCTCGACATCGATTCGACGGGCCTGCTGGTGCTGACGCAAGATGGCCGCATCGCGAAGCAACTGATCGGCGGTCACTCGGACGTGGACAAGGAGTATCTGGTGCGTGTCGCCTACGGCGATCACACGGTCGACGTCGAAAGCCACTTCCCGCCCGAAAAACTCGCGCTGCTGCGCCACGGCCTGTCGCTAGACGACGTCGCGCTCAAGCCCGCGCAAGTCAGCTGGCAAAACGGCGAGCAGCTGCGTTTCGTGCTGCGCGAAGGCAAGAAGCGTCAGATTCGCCGCATGTGCGAACTGGTCGGTCTCGAAGTGGTGGGCCTGAAGCGCGTGCGCATGGGCAACGTGATGCTCGGCGCGCTGCCGCCGGGACAGTGGCGCTATCTGTCGGAAGACGAGTCGTTCTGAAGTCCGTCCAATGCGCCTCGTTGCTCAGAGCGGGCGCATCGGCATAACAAAAAACCCACGCACTTAGGCGTGGGTTTTTTGTTGGCGGCAGCCGTGTCAGTCGTCGCTATTCGGATCGAGATCGGGGAACAGGACCTCGGTAAAGCCGAATTTCGAGAAATCGGTAATCCGCATTGGATACAGCTTGCCGATCAGATGATCGCATTCGTGCTGCACGACCCGTGCATGAAAGCCCTCGGCGACCCGGTCGATCGGATTGCCGAACTGATCGAAGCCGTGATAGCGGATCATCGAAAACCGGCTCACCACGCCGCGCAGTCCCGGCACCGACAGGCAGCCTTCCCAGCTCTCTTCCATGTCCTGCGACACCGGCGTAATGGTCGGATTGATCAGCACCGTCTCCGGCACCGGAGGCGCGTCTGGATAGCGCTCGTTCGAACCGAAGCCGAAAATCACCACCTGCAGATCAACGCCGATCTGCGGTGCCGCAAGACCCGCGCCATTCGCCGCGTGCATGGTCTCGAACATGTCTTCCACGAGCCGGTGCAGCTCGGGCGTGTCGAAGTGATCGACCGGCTCGGCGATTCGCAGCAGGCGCGGGTCGCCCATCTTCAGAATGTCGTGAATCATCAGTGCCCCTCCAGGAGCTTGCGCATACCATCTTCGTCGAGTACGGGGATGCCGAGTTCCTCGGCCTTCGCGAGTTTGCTGCCCGCGTCGGCGCCCGCCACCACGTAACTGGTTTTCTTCGAAACGGACCCCGCCACCTTCGCGCCGGCCGCTTCGAGCATTTCCTTCGCGTCCTCGCGCGACAGGTTCGGCAGCGTGCCGGTCAACACGACCGTCTGGCCGGCCAGCACGCCCTGCGGCGCCTTCGGCGCGGGCGGCCCCTCGGGCCATGTGACTCTGCCCGGCGCGCGCAGCTGCTCGATCACCGTGCGGTTGTGGTCCTCGGCGAAGAACTGGTGGATCGATTCGGCGACGACCGGCCCCACATCGTTGACTTCGAGCAGCGCTTCCAGCGACGCATCCATGATCGGATCGAGCGAGCCGAAGTGCTTCGCAAGATCCTTCGCGGTCGATTCGCCGACATGGCGAATCCCCAGCGCGTAGATAAAGCGCGCGAGCGTCGTGTGCTTGGCTTTTTCGAGCGAGTCGAGCAGGTTCTGCGCCGATTTATCGGCGAAGCGGTCGAGCTCCGCGAGCGTCGCGAAGCCGAGATTGAACAGATCGGCCGGCGTGCGGACCAGGTTCTGCTCGACCAGCTGATCGATGATCTTCTCGCCGAGGCCGTCGATATCGAGCGCGCGACGCTGCGCGAAGTGCCACAGTGCCTGCTTGCGCTGCGCCGGACAGAAGAGCCCGCCCGTGCAGCGGGCAATCGCCTCGTCGGGCAGCCGCTCGATCGCCGAGCCGCACACCGGGCACTGCGTCGGCATCACGAACTCGCGAGCGTCGGCCGGACGACGCTCGAGCAGCGCGCTGACCACCTCCGGAATCACGTCGCCGGCGCGCCGCACGATCACCGTGTCGCCGATGCGGATGTCCTTGCGGCGCACCTCGTCTTCGTTGTGCAAGGTCGCGTTCGTGACCGTCGCGCCGCCGACGAACACCGGCTCCAGCCGCGCGACCGGCGTGATCGCGCCGGTGCGGCCGACCTGCACGTCGATCGCGACGAGCTTCGTCAGCGCTTCCTGTGCGGGGAATTTGTGCGCGAGCGCGAAGCGCGGCGCGCGCGACACGAAGCCGAGCCTGTCCTGCTCGTCGCGCCGGTTGACCTTGTAGACGACGCCGTCGATGTCGTACGGCAGCCTGTCGCGCTTCTCGCCGACCGCGTGGAAGAAGCCGAGCAGGCCTTCGGCGCCCTGCACGACCGCGCGCTCGCCATTGACCGGCAAGCCCATTTCCTTGTACCAGTCGAGCAGTTCGCTATGCGTGGCCGGCATCTCGATGCCGTCGAGCACGCCGATTCCATACGCGAAAAACGACAGCGGCCGCTGCGCGGTGATCTTCGAATCGAGCTGGCGCAAGCTGCCCGCCGCCGCGTTGCGCGGGTTCGCGAATTCGCGTTGCCCGGCGGCGCGCTGGCGTTCGTTCAGGCGCTCGAAGTCGCGCTTGAACATCAACACTTCGCCGCGCACGTCGAGCACGTGCGGCACGCGCTTGCCCTTCAGCTTCAGCGGAATCGAGCGGATCGTGCGGACGTTTTCGGTGACGTTCTCGCCAGTCGTGCCGTCGCCGCGCGTGGACGCCTGCACGAACACGCCGTCGACGTAGCGCAGCGAGATCGCGAGACCGTCGAATTTCAGCTCGGTCGCGTAGTCGACGGGGACCGGCGGCTCGCTCGCGTTGTTGCCGAGCGCGTCGCCGATGCGCTTGTCGAACGCGACGATGTCTTCGTCGGCGAAACCGTTGTTCAGCGACAGCATCGGCTGATCGTGCACGACCGGCTCGAAACCGCTCGCGGCCTCACCGCCGACGCGCTGCGTCGGCGAATCGGGCACGATCAGATCCGGATGCTCGGCCTCGATGCGCTCCAGCTCCTTGAACAGCTTGTCGTACTCGGCATCCGGCAGCTCCGGCTGATCGAGCACGTAGTACGCGTAGTTCGCGCGTTCGAGTTCCGCGCGCAACCACGCGGCCCGTTCGGCCGGAGTGCTGGTTGCGGAAGAAGGGACGGAGGATCGGGCCATGCTGTCGGAAGCTTCTCGATAATGAAAGTCGGACATCGGATTATCGCAGGAAGCGTGCCCCTTTACATCGGTGAATACCGCGCGAGCCATGCTGCAATGCAAGCCTGAAACGACGACGGCCGCACATCGTGCGGCCGTCGTCAAAACGCGTAGAACGCTGAAATGGACTTACTGGCTGAACAGGCGCCGCGTGGCCGGCGAACCCGCCGGAATGCCCGCCTGTTCGAGCTTCGCGTACAGCGTCATCAACTGTTTTTCGATCGCGAGCAGCGCGCTTTCGGGCAACGGCCGGCGGCCGTCGTCGACCACGCGTCCGCCGATACGCTCGGCCAGCGACTTCGCGTAATCGCACATCAGACGGAACGGCAGAATGTCTTCGTCGGCGACCGGGACGTCGAGCACCAGCGTGATCATCTCGCCGCCTTTATACGTAAGGTCGTCGCGCAGGAAGTTGGTGTCGCCGAACTGCAGCATGAATACCGGGTTTTGCCGCGAGTCGAGCTTGACGAAGCGCGTGCCATCACGCGACAGCAGCAGACCGTCCTGCGACGCGACCGCCTGCACGTAGTTGGCCGACCACGGTGCGCCGTCCGACAGCACGTTGATCGACAGCTGCGCGTCGCACTGGGCGGCAAAGCCATCGAGCTCGCGCGCCATCGCGACGGTTTCTAGCATGTCGGGGAATTCCGGCGCGGCGTCGAGCGCGTCGGCGAACTGCTGCACGCCGGTCACGAACTCGGAAAATTCCAGCTCGTTGAGCGCGCCGCTGCGATTTGCGAGCTGCGCGGCCGCGCGCAGTTCTTCGTAGCGCGTGCCGTTCTGCAGCAGCTCCCATGCGCCGCCGCCTTCGGGCTTGCCTTCGATATGCACGGGCTTGCTGCCCGCGCGACGCAAGCGCTGCGCGAGCGGCAGCACCTTGTCGCCGGCCACGGGTCCGTTCAGCCGGATCGGCACGATACAGTCGATGCGCCGGTCGACGATGGCCGGTGGCGCCGACGAGATCGTCGTGGCGGCCGGCAGGATCGGTTCGACCCGCTCGTGCTCGGCGGGCGCCGGCTGGGCCGCGGGCGCCTCGGCCGCGGGTCGCTCCACGTCGGCGTCCGAAGCCGCCGCATGCTCGCCTTCGCCGCCGGTATCGGAATCCGCCAACGGATAACCGTTCGGCGACGTCATCTCGGCCTGGATATCAGCCGGTGTATCGAGCGGCGCCGCGCCCGCGCCGAACGTCGGCTCGACGCGCGCGGCGCTCGGGTGCGCGGTCGCCTCGGCGCTCACGGTGGGCTCGCGCCGCGTGGTCGGCCGGGCCGGCTCGATGAACGGGCTCTGCTCCTCATGCTCGTCCCGCGCAAAGCTCTCGGCGGTGTCGGCCGGCATCGGCCGCGGCATCTTGCGACGCACCTTCGCGCCCTGCCACGCGTTGTACACGACCACGCCCCCCACCACCACGGCACCCGCGCCGATCAAACCGAGTGTCAACTCGTCCATGCATGCTCCATCAGCAATTCTTCTATCCACGCGGGCCTGTCGTCCGCTCCACGTACCGCGCGGCTCTCTTCGAGGCCGCTGCGCTGGATGCGGATGCCCGCGAAGGCGTTAACTCAAACGATATTCTGGGCGAAACCCGCCGCCGTTTCCATGTCGACCGCAACGATCCGCGAGACGCCCTGCTCCTGCATCGTCACGCCGATCAGCTGCTGCGCCATCTCCATCGCGATCTTGTTGTGCGAGATGAACAGGAACTGGGTTTTGTCCGACATCGCCCGGACCAGATTCGCGAAGCGTTCCGTGTTGGCGTCGTCGAGTGGCGCGTCCACCTCGTCGAGCAGACAGAATGGCGCCGGATTCAGCTGGAACATCGCGAACACGAGCGCGGTCGCCGTCAGCGCTTTCTCGCCGCCCGACAGCAGGTGAATCGTCGAATTCTTCTTGCCCGGCGGCTGCGCCATCACCTGCACGCCGGCGTCGAGGATTTCGTCGCCGGTCATGATCAGCTTCGCCTGGCCGCCACCGAAGAGACGCGGGAACAGTTCGCCGAAATGACGGTTCACTTCATCGAACGTGCTTTGCAGCAGCGTGCGCGTTTCGGCGTCGATCTTGCGGATCGCGTCTTCGAGCGTTTCGATCGCGCTCGTCAGGTCGGCCGACTGCGAATCGAGGAAGCTCTTGCGCTCGGTCGCGGCCTTCAGCTCGTCGAGCGCGGCCATGTTGACCGGCCCGAGCGCGATGATCGCGTTGTTGATGCGCGTGACTTCGCCCTGCAGGTACGACGGCTTCATGTCCGGCGTCAGCTTCGCTTGCAGCTCGGCTTCATCGACCCCGGCCGCGGTCAATTGCTCAACGAACTGCTCGCCGTTGATGCGCGCGGCCTGCTCCTTCAACTGCAATTCGTTAATGCGGTCGCGCAGCGGCTGCAGCGCGCGCTCGGCGGTGAGGCGCGTTTCGTCGGCCGAGCGCAGCTTCGCGGTCAGGTCGTCGAGCTCGACGCGCGCGGCGCGCAGCGCCTCTTCCTTGACGGCGCGGATATCGAGCGCGTCCTGCAGACCGGTGTGCGCGGTCTGCTCGTTGATCGTTTCGAGCTCGGCGCGCGCGTCTTCGAGCGAGCCCGCAACGCGCTCGCTCTGCTCGTGCGCGACCTGAATGCTGCGCTTCAATTCGTCGATGCGGTTCGCCATGTTGCGCGCGGCAAAGCGCGCGTCGGTGGCGGCGCGGTCGAGGTCGCGTGCTTCGCCGCGGGCGGTCGTCAGTTCTTCGTCGAGTGCTTCGAAGGCGAGCTGATGGTCTTCGAAGCGCGCCTGCAGTTCGGCAAGCTCGCCGTCGTGACGCTCGAAGTTCGCTTCCGATTCCGCGCGCAGCGCACGCTGCTCGTCGACCTGGGCGGCGATCTCTTCGAGTTCCTCGCGAATCTGCGTGCTGCGCTGTGTGTAGCGCTCGTGCGCCTGGGTGAGCTTCAGCACGTCCATCTGCAACGCGTGGACCCGCTGCGTCGCGCGTTCGGCTTGCTGACGCATTTCGGCGAGCGCCTGCGCGGCTTGCGTGTGCGCGGCTTCGGCGCGGATCGCGGCGGCCTTCGCCTCGTCGGCGAGCAGCGCCTGCGCACGCACCTGGCGGCCGAGATTTTCGATTTCCTGCTGACGGGCGAGCATGCCGGCCTGTTCGGAATCGGCCGCGTACAGTTGCACGCCGACGCGCGTGACCACGTGCCCCGCCTTCACCACGAATGCGCCGCCCTCGGGCAGCTGCGCGCGCATCGAAAGCGCCTGCTGCAGATCGTCGGCGACGAACGCAAGGCCGAGCCAGTCGGTCAGCACCGCGCGGATACCCGCGTCCTCGATGCGCACGAGCGACAAAAGCGAGCGCAGCGCGCCGGCGGACGGGGCCGGCTGAGCGGCCGCGGGCGGTGCGTAGAACGCGAGCTTGGCGGGGGGCGCGTCGGTTGCGAACGCCTTGACCCAGTCGAGATTCGACACTTCGAGCGCGGCGAGGCGCTCGCGCAGCACCGCTTCGAGCGCGGTTTCCCAACCGGCCTCGACATGCAGCTTCTTCCATAGACGCGGCAGGCTGCCCAATTCGTGCTTGTCGAGCCACGGCTGGATCTTGCCTTCGGTCTGCACGTTTTCCTGCAGCTGCTTGAGCGCGGCGAGGCGCGCATCGAGCTGATGAATCTGCGCGCTTTCGGCCTGCACGCGCTCCTGCGCGGCGCGCCGTTCGCCGTCGAGCCGCGGCAGTGTTTCCTGCGCGTCGGCGAGGCGTCCCTGCGCGTCGTGCAGGATTTCCTCGTGCTCGGCGAGCTGCATGCGCAACTCCTCGAGCTGCGCTTCGTCGGGCGCGTCGAGGCCGCCCTCTTCCGATTTCAGCCGCTCCTGGCGCTGCTGCAGTTGCTGCAATTGCTGATCGGCATTGCGCTGATGCGCGGCTTCGAGCTTCAGCGCCTGCTCGGTCTGCGCGATGCCGGCGCGCTCGGTGTTCAGCTCCGCCTGCGCGTCGCGCCAGCGCGCTTCGAGCGCGGGCAGCGCGTCGTGCTTGGCGGCGGCGTTCTCTTCGGCCAGCACGGCTTTTTCTTCGGCGACGGCCAGTTGTTCTTCGGCGTCGGCGATATCGTCCTGCGCCTTGTCAGCCTGCGATTGCCACTGTTCGCGCTGCGCGGTCAGCGCGGCGATCTGCGCCTGCACGCGGTTGCGCGATTCGACGATGAAGCGGATCTCGGCTTCCAGCCGGCTCACTTCCGCGTTCGCCTCGTACAGCGCGCCCTGAGCGCCCTGCATCGCGTCGCTCGCCGAGTAATGCGCGACGCGCAGCGTTTCGAGTTCCGCCTCGACTTCGCGCAGCTTCGCGGTTTGCGCCTCGAGGTCGATCTGCGCCTGTTCGATCGCGCGTTGCTGACGCTGCTGCTCGCCAGCCGCCTCGTTCTTGCGCAATAGCCACAAGAGACGCTGCTTTTCCTCGCCATCGCTTTGCAGCTCGCGATAACGCGTCGCGACAACCGCCTGCCCCTCCAGCTTCTCGAGGTTCGTGCCGAGCTCGCGGATGATGTCCTCGACGCGCGTCAGGTTCTCGCGCGTGTCGTGCAGACGGTTCTCGGTCTCGCGGCGGCGTTCCTTGTACTTCGACACGCCGGCGGCTTCTTCGAGGAACACGCGCAGCTCTTCGGGCTTCGCCTCGATCAGCCGCGCGATCATGCCCTGCCCGATGATCGCGTACGCGCGCGGACCCAGGCCGGTGCCGAGGAAGATGTCCTGGATGTCGCGGCGGCGCGCCGGCAGATTGTTGATGTAGTAGCTCGAGGTGCCGTCGCGCGTCAGCACGCGCTTCACGGCGATCTCCGCATATTGGCCCCACTGGCCGGCGGCGCGGCCGTCCGCGTTGTCGAACACGAGTTCGACGCTCGCGCGGCTGCCGGGCTTGCGGGCGGTCGAGCCGTTGAAGATCACGTCCTGCATCGACTCGCCGCGCAATTCAGAGGCGCGCGATTCGCCGAGCACCCAGCGCACGGCGTCGATGATGTTGGATTTGCCGCACCCGTTCGGACCAACCACGCCAACCAGCTGGCCTGGGACCTGGAAATGCGTGGGATCGACGAAGGATTTGAAGCCAGCGAGTTTGATCGAGGTGAGCCGCACGGCGATTTCGCTGTTTGAAAAGAGTGTGTGATAGGTGGCTCGCGAGGTTGCGCCAGTCGTTCACCGCCGCGGCGGGACGGCCCCACGCAACCTCGCGAGCCTTCGCAATTTGGTTGCCGGCTGCATGCGCCCATGCACATCGGAGGCACAGGTGCGCATGCGCCGGCTAATGAGGGGGAATCATACCATCGCGCGTGGACGATTCTTACCGCCCTTTCGGTGGTCGTCGCTGTCGCCGTCACGGCCGCGTTCGTCACCGCGTTGCTCACCGCACGGGCCACCGCGTCCATCGTCGCCGCTCGGCCCGTCCGTGTCGCCGATGGCCGGATCGGGGGGCGCCGTCCTCGTCCGATGCACCCAGCTCGATAACGCCGATGCGAGCACGATGCACGCGCCGCCGGCCCATTCGCGCGGCCCCGGTACTTCGCCGGCGAACAGCCACGCCGACAGCGCCGTCACGACCAGCTCGAACAGCATGATGATCGAAGCGCGATTGGCCGGCACGCGCGAGAGCCCGTACTGCACCAGCATATTGTTCGACGCGAGCAGCAGACCGAGACCGAGCACCAGCAGCGCCGCGGTATCCAGATGCGCGCCGGTGGGCGGCGCGGGCATCGGCTCGATGAGCGACGCGAGCGCGCCGAACAGCGCCGCGCCGCCGAAGACCACCGCGGTGCGCATTTCGGGCTTCATGTCCGGCAGCACGCGGCTCGTCTTCAGGATCAGCACATTGCTCATCGCGAAGCCCATGCCGCCGGCGAGCCCGGCCCATTCGGCGGGATTGCCGGGCACCGGAATGCCGAGCCGCGGCGACCACAGCATCGTCATCGCGCCCGCGAGCGACAGCGCGGCCAGCGCCGCGCCCGACCACGTGAGCCTCTCATGCAGGATGAAATGTGCGAACAGCGCGGTCCACGCGGGCGTCAGATAGAACAGCAGCAGCACGCGCATCACCTGGCCGTGGATCGCGCCCCACACGAAGCCGAGATTCGTGACGCCCGCGGCCAGCGCGAGCGCCGGCAGCAGCCAGTGCCATCGCACGGTCTTCAGCGCGCGATGCCGCACGAGCAGCACGAACAGGCAGCCGGTGCCGCTCGTCAGCGCGCTCGCTGCGGTGCCGGTCACGCCGAGCGCGGCGAGCATGCGCAGCGGGTACCAGACCATCCCCCACACCGACGCGCCCAGCATGATCGCGAGCGTCGGCCAGCCGTTGCGAAGCCAGTTGGTCATGGGGCCGGACTCCGACGGGCGCCGTGGGCGGGTCGGATGAGGGTCCAGCCGGGTGTCTGCTGCTCTGCTGCGTACATTGCTGCTCCTGCAAATTCTTTTACGCGAACCGTAGGGGATTCGCGCCGTTCCCGCCGCGGCGCGCCGGTGCGCCGCCTCGCGGATTGCTGCCGCGCCGCGCGGCAACCTCCCGCTTGGCCCGCGGGCGCGCCACGCTATAATCGTCCGTTCGCCGCCGCTGGTGGCTGGCTCGCCGCCGGCCAGTCCATCGCGCGCAGGGACGCCGATGCAGGGACGCCGATTCATGTTCGATGCACCGACGCCCGCCGGCGCGCGTGCCCGGTCGTCCCGACTTTCATCCGCGTCCATTCCGATCAGGCCAACTCGTTCCGTGAATCCGCTACTCGACTCCCTTCAGCCCTATCCGTTCGAAAAGCTGCGCCTGCTTTTCAAGGACGTCACGCCGCCGGCCGGCCTCGCGCATATCAGCTTCGGCATCGGCGAGCCGAAACATCCGACGCCGCCGCTGATCCGCGACGCCGTCATCGCTTCGCTCGGCGGCCTCGCCGCCTATCCGGCCACGCTCGGCTCGGCGCCGCTGCGTGAGTCGATCGCGAAGTGGGTCACGCAACGCTACAACCTGCCGCCGCTCGATCCGCTGACCGAGGTGCTGCCGGTGTCCGGTTCGCGCGAGGCGCTGTTCGCGCTCGCGCAGACGGTGCTGAACCCGCGCCGGGATGCCGACGGAGAGCCTGCGATCGTACTCTGTCCGAACCCGTTCTACCAAATCTACGAAGGCGCGGCGCTGCTCGGCGGCGCCCAGCCGTACTTCGTCAACAGCGACCCGGCGCGCAACTTCGCGTGCGACTACTCGGCGGTGCCCGCCGACGTCTGGGCGCGCACGCAACTGCTGTACGTCTGCTCGCCGGGCAACCCGACCGGCGCCGTGCTCACGCTCGACGACTGGCGCGAACTGTTCGCGCTGTCGGACCGCTACGGCTTCGTGATCGCGTCGGACGAGTGCTATTCGGAAATCTATTTCGACGAGTCGAAGCCGCCGCTCGGCGGTCTCGAAGCGGCCCACCAGCTCGGCCGCGGCTTCGAGCGCCTCGTGATGCTGTCGAGCCTGTCGAAGCGCTCGAACGTGCCGGGCATGCGCTCGGGCTTCGTCGCCGGCGACGCGTCGATTCTGAAGTCGTTCCTGCTGTATCGCACGTACCACGGCGCGGCGCTCTCCACCGTGTACCAGAGCGCGAGCGTGGTCGCGTGGAGCGACGAGACGCACGTGCGCGAGAACCGCGCGAAGTACCTGCAGAAGTTCACCACCGTCACGCCGATGCTCGCCGACGTGCTCGACGTGCGCCTGCCCGACGCCGCGTTCTACCTGTGGGCCAATGTCGAGCGCACCGGCCTCACGGACACCGAGTTCGCCCAGCGCCTCTACGCCGACTATAATGTGACGGTTCTGCCGGGCTCGTTCCTCGCGCGCACCGCGCACGGCGTGAACCCCGGCCGCAATTTCGTGCGCCTCGCGCTCGTCGCCGATGTCGACGAATGCACGGCAGGCGCGCAGCGGATCGTCGAATTCTGCCGGTCTCTCGCTGCGGCTTGAGCCGCACCCGAGCCGCACCGCATCCCCGTCTCCAGACTTCAACCCTTCAGAAAATCACGCATATGTCGCAACAACTTCAGAGCATCATCGATACCGCCTGGGACAACCGCGCCGAGCTGTCGCCGAAAGCCGCGCCGGCCGAAGTGCGCGAAGCCGTCGCCCACGCGATCGAGCAACTCGATAAGGGCGCGCTGCGCGTCGCCGAAAAGAAGGACGGCGACTGGGTCGTCAACCAGTGGCTGAAGAAGGCCGTGCTGCTGTCGTTCCGTCTGGAAGACAACGCGCCGATGCCGGCCGGCGGCTACAGCCAGTTCTACGACAAGGTGCCGTCGAAGTTCGCCAACTACACCGCTGAAGACTTCGCCGCCGGCGGCTTCCGCGTGGTGCCGCCCGCGATCGCGCGCCGCGGCTCGTTCATCGCGAAGAACGTCGTGCTGATGCCGTCGTACACCAACATCGGCGCATACGTCGACGAAGGCACGATGGTCGACACGTGGGCCACCGTCGGCTCGTGCGCGCAGATCGGCAAGAACGTGCACCTGTCGGGCGGCGTCGGCATCGGCGGCGTGCTCGAGCCGCTGCAGGCGAACCCAGTCATCATCGAAGACAACTGCTTCGTCGGCGCGCGCTCGGAAGTCGTCGAAGGCGTGATCGTCGAGGAAAACTCGGTAATCTCGATGGGCGTGTACCTCGGCCAGAGCACCAAGATTTACGACCGCGAAACCGGCGAAGTCACGTACGGCCGCATTCCGGCGGGCTCGGTCGTGGTAGCGGGCAACCTGCCGTCGAAGGACGGCACGCACAGCCTGTACTGCGCGGTCATCGTCAAGAAGGTCGACGCCAAAACGCGCGCGAAGGTCGGCCTGAACGAGTTGCTGCGAGGCGACTGATGGCGCGCGGCACCAAAACCGTCGTCTACGGCATTCCGAACTGCGACACCGTGAAGAAGGCCCGTGTGTGGCTCGAAGAGCACGGCGTGGAGTTCGAGTTTCACGACTTCAAGAAGGCCGGCGTAACCGAGCCGCTCGTGCAGGACTGGCTCAAGGACGTCAAGCTCGACGCGCTGCTGAACCGGCGCGGCACGACGTGGCGCGCGCTGTCCGACGACATGAAGGCGGCCGCGGATACGCAGCCGGGCGCGATCGCGCTGATGATCCACAAGCCGTCGGTGATCAAGCGGCCGGTGCTGGTCGTGAACGGGCGCGTGAAGTCGCTCGGTTTTTCCGCCGACGACTACGCGGCGCTGTTTGCCTGAGCGCCAGACTCAGGCACAAGGCAGTGAGACGCGCGGCCTCGCGCCGCGTCGTTCAAAGGCTGTTGCCGGCTGCGGTGGCTCACCGCGAGCCGGCATTTTTTCATTTCAAAGTGGCTTGTACTGAATCCATGTCCGGCACCCTCGCCCTTACCGAACAACTGATCGCGCGCGCGTCCGTGACGCCCGACGACCAGCATTGCCAGCGTCTCCTGATCGAGCGCCTGGCCGCGCTCGGCTTCGAGCACGAGACGATCCAATCCAACGGCGTGACCAACCTGTGGGCCGTCAAGCGCGGCATCGACGGCACCGCGGGCAAGCTGCTCGCGTTCGCCGGTCACACCGACGTGGTGCCGACCGGCCCGCTCGAACAATGGCACTCGGCGCCGTTCGAGCCGACCCAGCGCGACGGCAAGCTGTACGGCCGCGGCGCGGCGGACATGAAGGCATCGATCGCCGGCTTCGTCGTCGCGAGCGAGGAGTTCGTCGCGGCCAACCCTCGGCACCGCGGCTCGATCGCGTTCCTGATCACGAGCGACGAGGAAGGTCCCGCCACCGACGGCACCGTCAAGGTCGTCGAAGCATTGCAGGAGCGCGGTGAGCGCATGGACTACTGCATCGTGGGCGAGCCGACCTCGAGCGAGCGGTTCGGCGACATGGTCAAGAACGGCCGGCGCGGGTCGATGTCGGGCAAGCTGATCGTCAAAGGCGTGCAAGGCCATATCGCTTATCCGCATCTGGCGAAGAATCCGGTGCACCTGCTCGCGCCCGCGCTCGCCGAACTCGTTGCCGAGCGCTGGGACGAAGGCAACGAATATTTCCCGCCGACCACCTGGCAGGTGTCGAACATCCACAGCGGCGCCGGCGCGACCAACGTGATCCCCGGCCATGCGGACGTGATGTTCAACTTCCGCTTCTCGACCGCGAGCACCGTCGAAGGCCTGCAAAAATGCGTGCACGCGATTCTCGACAAACACGGCCTCGAATACGACCTGCAATGGACCGTGAGCGGCCTGCCGTTTCTCACCCCGCGCGGCGAGCTGTCGAGCGCGCTCGCGCAAGCGATCAAGGACGAGACCGGCGTGGACACTGAGCTGTCGACCACCGGCGGCACGTCGGACGGCCGCTTCATCGCGCGCATCTGCAAGCAGGTGATCGAGTTCGGTCCGCTTAACGCGAGCATCCACAAGATCGACGAACATATCGAAGTCGCCCATATCGAGCCGCTGAAGAACGTGTATCGTCGCGTGCTCGAACAACTGATCGCATAACCAGGAACCTTGCGATGACGCTTCCTTTTTGCACCGTCCGCGACCTGCTGCGTTATGCAGTGTCGCGTTTTAGCGAGGCCAAGCTGTCTTTCGGCCACGGCTCGGCCAATGCCTACGACGAAGCCGCCTATCTGATCCTGCACACGCTGCACCTGCCGCTCGACCTGCTCGAGCCGTTTCTCGATGCGCGCCTGACCACGGCCGAAATCGAGGCGGTGCTGAACGTCATCGAGCGACGCGCGGCCGAGCGCGTGCCGGCCGCGTACATCACGCAGGAAGCATGGATGCACGGCTATCGCTTTTACGTCGACGAGCGCGTGATCGTGCCGCGCTCGTTCATCGGCGAGCTGCTGCAGGACGGCCTGCAGCCGTACGTCGAGGACCCCGAGCAGGTCGGCGCGGTGCTCGAGCTGTGCACCGGCTCCGGTTGTCTCGCGATCCTCGCCGCCCACGCGTTCCCGAACGCCGACGTCGACGCGGTCGATCTGTCCGCGCCCGCGCTCGAAGTCGCGACGCGCAACGTGCTCGACTACCACCTCGACGACCGCATCGCGCTGTTCGAAGGCGATCTGTACGCGCCGCTCGCCGAGCGCCGCTACGACGTGATCATCAGCAACCCGCCGTACGTGAACGCGAAGTCGATGCAGGAGTTGCCGGCCGAATACAAGCACGAGCCGGAGATGGCACTCGCGGGTGGCGCGGACGGCATGGACATCGTGCGCCGGATCATTGCCGACGCGCGCAACTGGCTGACCGAAGACGGCGTGCTCGTCATCGAGATCGGCAACGAACGCGAGCACGTCGAGGCGGCGTTCGGCGGTCTGGACCTCGTGTGGCTGTCCACCAGCGCCGGCGACGACAACGTGTTCCTGATTCAGGCCAGCGACTTGCCGGTCTGAGTGCGGCGTGCTGTCCGTTTGATCGCGCGACGTGCGCGGCGCCGCTTGCAGCGGATTTCGCAAGTGACGCGCGCGCCGCGCGCCGCAGCACACGGTTTATTCGTACGAGTTTTTGCGCTATTTTTAGCGCGGGTTTTTAGCCCGTTTTTGGCGCTTTCCCAAGCGCCGCAGCCGCAGTCTGAATTCGTTGCCCGACGCGTTCGCCGCAGACCACGAAGCGAGCCTGTGCCCGCCTCCGTTTCCTGAACCACGGCGCTTCGCCAACTGTTCGCGAGCTTATGACATTCGACCTGCTTCACGTCGGCCCGCTGGTTCTCCTTGCCCACATTCTCGGCATCATCGCGGCCGGTCACGCGATTCTGCATACTCGCACCTCGCAAGGGGCGATCGCATGGGCCGTGTCGCTCGTCGCGATGCCTTATCTGACGCTGGTGCCCTACCTGTTCCTTGGCCGCAGCAAGTTCGCCGGCTACGCGGACGCGCGCCGCGTCGAGAACGAGCTGCTGCGCACACGCGCGCATCCGCAGGTGTGGGACACGCACGCGTCGTCGGCCGGGCTGCCGACGCAGCAGCTCGGCTCGCGGCTCGTGCAGTCGCTGACCCGCCTTGGCGGCATGCCGTTCCTGCCCGGCAATACCGTGCGCACACTGATCAACGGCACGGCGACTTTCGAGGCGATCTTCGACGCGATCCAGAACGCGCGCCGCTATGTAATCGTGCAGTTCTTCATCGTGCGCGCCGACGCGCTCGGCGACATGCTGAAAGACGCGCTGATCGCGAAAGCGCAACAAGGCGTGCGCGTGTACTTTCTGTATGACAGCATCGGCAGCTTCGATCTGCCGCACCGCTACGTCGCGTCACTGCGCGCGGCCGGCATCGAGATGCAGCCGTTCGCGACGAACCGCCGCTTCGTCAACCGTCTGCAACTGAACTTCCGCAATCACCGCAAGATCGTGGCGGTCGACGGCGAGCGCGCGTTTATTGGCGGTCACAACGTAGGCGTCGAATATCTGGGCGCGAAGCCGCCGCTGTCGCCGTGGCGCGATACGCACATCGAGGTGCGCGGCCCGGCGGTCGCCAGCATCCAGTTCGTTTTTATCGAGGACTGGTACTGGGCCACGCAGCAGTTGCCCGAGTTCGACCTGCCGCCCGCCGAATCAGCCGTCCCATCCGTCGAACAGCACGACGCCCACGACACCATCGAACGCCCCGCGAACAACATGCACTGCATCGTGCTGCCGAGCGGCCCGGCCGACAAACAGGAGACCTGCTCGCTGTTTTTCGTCGAAGCGATCAACGCGGCGCGCGAACGGATCTGGATCACGACGCCCTACCTCGTGCCCGACGAGGCGGTGTTCGCCGCGCTGCGGCTCGCGGCGCTGCGCGGCGTCGACGTGCGCATCCTGATTCCGAGCCGGCGCGATCACCGCGTAGTGTTCGCGGCGTCGAAGCTATACGCATACGACTCGCTGCGCGCGGGCATTCGCATCTTCCGCTATCAGCCGGGTTTCCTGCACCAGAAGGTTGTGCTGATCGACAGCAGCGCGGCCGCGATCGGCAGCGCCAATCTCGACAACCGTTCGTTCCGTCTGAACTTCGAGATCATGGTGCTGACCGTCGACCGCGGCTTCGCGCTCGAAGTCGAAACGATGCTGCTCGACGACTTCGCCGAGTCGCGTGAAATCGATCGCGACGAGTACCGCAAGGCGAACGCGCTGCGACGCATGCTGATGCACGTCGCGCGGCTCTTTTCGCCGATCCTGTAAAAGCGCTCCCGGCTACAGCAACGCTTCGATATCGTCGGTGATCGCCTCGGGCTTCGTCAGCGGCGCATAGCGCTTGACCACGTTGCCGTCGCGGCCGATCAGAAACTTCGTGAAATTCCACTTGATCGCCTCGAGGCCGAGCAGCCCCGGCGCCTCGATCGTCAGATAGCGGAACAGCGGGTGCGCGTTCGGGCCGTTCACGTCGATCTTGTCGAACATCGGGAACGTCACGCCGTAGTTCTTCTCGCAGAAGCTGCCGATCTGCGCGGCGTCGCCCGGCTCCTGCTTGCCGAACTGATTGCACGGAAAGCCGAGCACCGCGAGCCCGCGCGCCGCATAGGCGTCGTACAGCTTCTGCAAGCCCGCGTACTGCGGCGTGAACCCGCATTCGCTCGCGGTATTGACGATCAGCATCACCTTGCCTTGGTACTTCGCGAGACTCGCTTCCTCGCCGCCGAGCGTGCGTGCCGAAAACGAATAGATCGATGTCATGTGCCCTCCCGTGAAAGCCGTCAGTCTATGCCAAAAGCGCTGCCGATACAGTCAGCCGAATGGCCGATGGCGGCTGCGCTCGATGCAACAGCCGGGCGATCGGCGCCGCGCGCCCGGCAACCCGCCGGGCAGTCTAAAATAGCGGTTTTCTTCAGCCGGCCACGTCGTGATCCGCTTCAATCAGTTCAGCCTCGCGCGCGGCACCAAGCCGCTCTTCGACAACACCACGTTCACGTTGAACCCCGGTGAAAAAGCCGGCCTCGTCGGGGCGAACGGCGCGGGCAAGTCGACGCTGTTCGCCGTGCTGCGCGGCGAGCTGCATGCGGACGGCGGCGATTTTTCGATCCCGCCGACCTGGCGCATCGCCCACGTCGCGCAGGAAACCCCCGCGGTCGACAAAACCGCCCTCGCCTACACGCTCGACGGCGACGCCGCGCTGCGCGACATCGAGGCGCGCATCGCTTCGGCCTCCGCGGCGCACGACGGCGCGGCCGAAGCCGAAGCCCACGCCGCGTTCGCCGACGCCGACGGCTACACCGCGCCGGCTCGCGCCGAAGCGTTGCTGCTCGGCCTCGGCTTCACGCTCGACCAGACCCGTGAGCCGGTCACGAGCTTCTCGGGCGGCTGGCGCATGCGGCTGAATCTCGCGCAGGCGCTGATGTGCCGCTCCGACCTGCTGCTGCTCGACGAACCGACCAACCACCTCGACCTCGACGCGATCGTCTGGCTCGAAGACTGGCTCAATCGCTATGCCGGCACGCTGATCGTGATCTCGCACGACCGCGAGTTTCTCGATTCCGTCTGCAACGTCACGCTGCATCTCGAGAACCAGCAGATCAAGCGCTACGGCGGCAACTACTCGCAATTCGAAGTGCTGCGCGCGCAGCAGATCGCGCTGCAACAGAGCGCGTACGAAAAGCAGCAGCGCACGGTCGCGCATCTGCAGAGCTACATCAACCGCTTCAAGGCACAGGCCACCAAGGCGCGTCAGGCGCAAAGCCGGGTGAAGGCGCTCGAGAAGATGGAGCTGATCGCGCCCGCGCACGTTGCGTCGCCGTTCACGTTCGAGTTCCGTACGCCCGACTCCGCGCCGAATCCGATGATGGTGATGGAAGACGTGCGCTGTGGTTATCACGCCGAAGACGGCAGCGAGATTCCGATCGTCGAGCGCGTGATGCTGTCGATCCAGAACGGTCAGCGCATCGGCCTGCTCGGTGCGAACGGCCAGGGCAAGTCGACGCTGATCAAAACGCTCGCGGGCACGCTCGAACCGCTCTCCGGCCACGTGCGCGAAGGCAAGGGTTTGCGCATCGGCTACTTTGCGCAGCATCAGCTCGAAACGCTGCGCCCCGACGACACGCCGTTGCAGCACCTCGCGCGCCTCGCACCCGACACCCGCGAGCAGGAACTGCGCGACTTCCTCGGCAGCTTTAACTTTTCCGGCGACATGGCGACCGCGAAGATCGCGCCGTTCTCGGGCGGCGAGAAGGCACGCCTCGCGCTTGCGCTGATCATCTGGCAGAAGCCGAACCTGCTGCTGCTCGACGAGCCGACCAACCACCTCGATCTCGAAACGCGCCACGCGCTGACGATGGCGCTCGCGCAATTCGAAGGCACGCTGATTCTGGTGTCGCACGACCGCCATCTGCTGCGCGCGACGACCGATCAGTTCATGCTGGTCGCGAAGCATCGTCTGCAGGAATTCGACGGCGATCTCGACGACTATCGCGACTGGCTGCTGCAGCATGCGGCCGAGCAGCGCGCGGCGTTGAAGGCGAATGCTTCCGGTGCGTCGGACGCGGCGTCCAGCGGCGCGGCAAATGGCGACGGCAACGTCAATCGCAAGGAGCAGCGTCGCCTCGAAGCGGAAACGCGGCAGAAGCTCGCGCATCTGAAGAAGCCGCTGCAAAGCCGTATCGCGAAGATCGAAAAGGAAATGGACGCGCTCAACGCGGAGAAGACGACGCTCGATACATTCGTCGCCGATCCCGCGAGCTACGAGCCGGAGCAGAAGAGCAAACTGACGGAGGCGATCCGCCGTCAGGCAGACGTGAACGCGCGCCTCGATACGCTCGAAGCCGAATGGCTCGAGACGCACGAGGAACTCGAACAGATCGGCTAGCGGCACGCAACGGCGGGCCGCGCCGGCATCCACGGGAGCTTGGCTTTGTCATTTGCGAACTCGTCGTCCGCGTCATCGGTGTCTGGACCCGCGGCTGCAACCGCAACCGAGCTGCCGCCACCGTTGCAAGGACTCCGCGTGCTCGACCTCACGCGCCTCTTGCCGGGGCCGGCGGCCGCGCTGCGCCTCGCCGAGCTCGGCGCCGATGTGCTGAAGATCGAGGCGCCCGGCGCGGGCGACCCGACGCGCACGATGATGCAATCGTCGAGCGATCGTGTCGCGGGCCGGCCCGGTGCGTTCTACCGGATGGTCAATCGCGGCAAGCGCGAGACGCGCCTCGACCTCAAATCCGAAGCGGGACGCAACGTGCTGCGCGCGCTCGCGGCCGAAGCGGACGTGCTGATCGAGAGCTTCCGGCCCGGCGTGATGGAGCGACTCGGCCTGGGTTACGCGACGCTCAGCGCGGCCAATCCGCGGCTCGTCTATTGCGCGATCAGCGGATATGGCGCAAGCGGTCCATTCGCGGACCATGCCGGTCACGACCTGAACTACATCGGCTATGCGGGCGTGCTCGATCAACTGGCAAGCCGCGACGGTGCGCCGATCCTGCCGAACTTCCAGATCGCCGATCTGCTCGGTGGCGCCTTGAGCGCGGTCACGCAGATTCTCGCCGCGCTCTGGCATGTCGCGCGAGGCGGCGCGGGCCGCTTCGTCGATGTATCGATGACGCACACGAGCTATGCGCACAACTTCGTCGCGCAGGTCTCGCTGCTCAACGAAGGGGCGGCGCCCGCCGCGGGCCGTGGTCTGTTGAATGGCGGCGTGCCCTGCTACAACCTGTACCGCACGAGCGATGAGCGCTGGCTCGCGGTCGGCGCGCTCGAATTGAAGTTCTGGGAAACGCTGTGCATGGCGCTCGACCGGCCCGAATGGGCGACGCGTCACTGGAGCTTGGGGCAGGCGATCGGCGGTCCCGATGCCTTGGCGCTCATCCGGGAACTTGCTGAGGTGATCGCGACGCGCACGCTCGGCGAGTGGGTGGAATCGTTGGAATCGCTCGATTGCTGCGTGTCGCCGGTGCTCACGCCCGCTGAAGCGGCGCAGCATCCGCTGTTCAACCCGCACGCGTATGCGGCGGTGGCCGCGAGCGCCGCCGACTCAGACGACGACGCGGCCTAACCCGCCACCGTCAACGCCGCGTCGCCGTCTGTCTCGGCAACGTTTGACGCGGTGATTTCTCGTCGTCGTACAGCAAGTGCTTGCGACCTTCCACATGGCGGCTGATCGTGGCCCGCACTTCGGCGGCTGTCACGTCTTCGGCCACCACCCGCCGCGAGATCTGCCCGGCGGTGTCGATCCACTCGACGATTCGGCAAGCGCCGCCCCAAGGCTGATGAATCGGTGCGGAGACCCGGCAGCCGCGCACCTGGATGTGCTGGTCGGCAGCGGTTTCATGTGACTGTTTCAAAGCGCGATCCTTTTTCGAGCATCAGAAGGGATGCATATCGTTACAGCTTAGGAAAAAGGTATGGCGGCCAGGTTACAGCCAATATGGCGATATTTACAGGGCATTACGGGACCACAAGCGCACAAAGTACCGGCGAGCTGTCCCGGCTCCGTCTATTCGAGCGTGCGGACGCGGTCGATGGCCTGTTCGATCCGTTCGACCGCAACGACCTGTAAGCCTTCGATCGGCTGTTTCGGTGCATTGGCCTTCGGAATCACCGCCACCGAGAAGCCGAGCTTGGCCGCTTCCTTCAGGCGTTCCTGACCGCGCGGCGACGGCCGGATTTCGCCGGCAAGGCCCACTTCGCCGAACACGACGAGCCCTTTCGGCAGCGGCTTGTTGCGCATCGACGAATGAATTGCGAGCAGTACCGAGAGGTCTGCGGCGGGCTCGGAGATCTTCACGCCGCCCACCGCGTTGAGGAACACGTCCTGATCGAAACAGGCGATGCCCGCGTGCCGATGCAGCACCGCGAGCAGCATCGCGAGCCGGTTCTGTTCGAGGCCGACCGCGAGGCGGCGCGGATTCGGCGCGTTGGCCGAATCGACGAGCGCCTGCACTTCGACGAGCAACGGCCGCGTGCCCTCCTGCGTGACGAGCACGCAGGACCCCGGTACCGACTGTTCGTGCTGCGACAAAAACAATGCCGACGGATTCGCGACGCCGCGCAAACCACGCTCGGTCATCGCGAACACGCCGAGCTCGTTGACCGCGCCGAAGCGGTTCTTGATCGCGCGCACGAGACGGTACGACGAGTGCGTATCCCCCTCGAAATACAGCACCGTATCGACGATATGTTCGAGCACGCGCGGCCCCGCAAGCGCGCCTTCTTTCGTCACGTGCCCGACCATGATGATCGTGGTGCCCGACTGCTTGGCGATGCGCGTGAGTTGGGCGGCGCACTCGCGCACTTGCGCAACCGAGCCCGGCGCCGATGTCAAAGCATCCGAATAGACGGTCTGGATCGAATCGATCACGGCGACTTCGGGCCGTTGCTCGGTGATCGTCGCCTGAATTTTTTCGAGCTGGATTTCCGCGAGCAATTGCAGTTCGCTCGCCTTCGAGCCGGGTTCGAGCAGTGCGAGCCGTTGCGCGCGCAACGCGATCTGCGCGCCCGATTCTTCGCCGCTGATATAGAGTGCGCGCTTGTCCGCGGCGATTTCCGCGAGCGACTGCAACAGCAGCGTCGATTTACCGATGCCCGGATCGCCGCCAATCAACACCACGCCGCCCGGCACGAGGCCGCCGCCGAGCACGCGGTCGAATTCGCTGACGCCGGTGGAAAAGCGCGGCACGTCCGACGCGTCGATGTCGGCGAGGCGCCGCACTGGTGTGCTCTTCGCGAGCGACTGGAAACGGTGACCGGACGGCGCCTCCGCGACCGATTCGACGAGCGTGTTCCACGCCTGGCAGGACGGGCATTGACCGGACCACTTCGGCGACTGTCCGCCGCATTCGCCGCAGATGTACAACGTCTTCGCTTTCGCCACGCGTTACTCCGCCCGAACCGGCACACGCGGCGCGACCGCGCACATCAGCTCGTAGCCGATCGTGCCGCAGGCTTGCGCGACGTCGTCGATGGGCAGCGCGGTACCCCACAGTTCCACGCGCGAGCCGACGTTGGCGGTCGGCACCGGGGTCAGGTCGACGGTCAGCATGTCCATCGACACACGTCCAACGATTCGCGTGCGCACGCCATCGACGATCACCGGCGTGCCTTCGGGCGCGACCCGCGGATAGCCATCCGCGTAACCGCACGCGACCACGCCGATGCGCATCGGAGCACGCGCGGTGAACGTCGACCCATAGCCGACCGAACTGCCTTCGCCGAGCGTTTGCACGGCGATCAGTTCCGACGCGAGCGTCATCGCGGGCTGCAGGCCGGTGCCGTCGATCGCGGCCGTCACGCCGGACGGCGACGCGCCGTACAGGATGATGCCGGGACGAACCCAGTCGAAATGCGCTTCCGGATGCCACAGCGTCGCGGCCGAATTCGACAGGCTGCGCGCACCGGCGATGCCCTGCGCGCCGCGCTCGAACGCCTCCATCTGATGAGCAATGCCGCGCTCGCCATCGGCATCGGAAAAATGCGTCATCAACGTGATCTGGCCGACCCCAGGGCAGGCGCGCGCGCGCTCCCATGCGGCACGGAATTTTTCGACCGTATAGCCGAGCCGGTTCATGCCGGTGTTCATCTTCAACTGGATATTGACCGGTTTCGACAGGCGCGCCATTTCGAGCATGCGCAGCTGCTCGTCAGAATGCAGCGCGGTGGTCAAGCTGTAGCGGTCGATTACGTCGATGTCGGTCGGCCGAAAAAAGCCTTCCAGCAGAAGAATTGGGCCTGCCCAGCCCAATTCACGCAACTTCACCGCTTCTTCGAGGTCCAGCAACCCAAAGCCGTCCGTCGCGCGCAATCCGGGAAACACTCGCGCGAGGCCATGCCCGTAGGCATTAGCCTTGACCACGGCCCAGATTTTCGATTTCGGCGCATAGCGCCGCGCGACAGCGAGGTTATTGGCGAGAGCAGCGGTATGAATCGTGGCGGAAAGGGGGCGCGGCATGGGATTTTTTCGAAAAGACACTTGCGAATCAGCGGCTTACAAGGCGTTTTCAGCGCTCTGCGGCCCGCTGGGCGGTGCGATCAAGGATTCTGCTAGTCTGAATCCATCTATTTTCATGATATAAAGCCGTGCGCACAACCCATTTCGATCGGCATAAGCCCGGACGCATAACAAACGGCCGGGGCGGACGGACCGCAGCGAGGACAGCATCGCATCAGATGAAAAAAGGCTTTTACACCATCATGGCCGCGCAGTTTTTTTCGTCGCTGGCCGACAATGCGCTTCTGATCGCTGCTATCGCACTGCTGAAAGATCTTCACGCTCCGAACTGGATGACGCCGCTGCTCAAGCTGTTTTTTGTGCTGTCGTACGTCGTCCTTGCCGCCTTCGTCGGCGCATTCGCCGACTCCCGTCCGAAAGGACGCGTGATGTTCATCACCAATACGATCAAGGTGGTCGGCTGCATCACGATGCTGGTCGGCGCGCATCCGCTGATTGCGTACGGCATCGTCGGCTTCGGCGCGGCGGCCTACTCGCCCGCCAAATACGGCATTCTCACCGAACTGTTGCCGCCTGACCGGCTGGTCGCCGCGAACGGCTGGATCGAAGGCACCACGGTCGGCTCGATCATTCTCGGCACGGTGCTCGGCGGCGCGCTGATCAGCCCGCACATCGCCGCGCCAATTCTCAAATGGCACGTCTCCACCGTGAACACGCCTGCGGAAGCCGCGATGCTCGTGATCATGGGCATTTACGTGGTCGCGGCGCTATTCAATCTGCGCATTCCCGACACCGGCGCGCGCTATCCGCGCCAGGAACACGGTCCGATCCGTCTGATCACCGATTTCGCCGACTGCTTTCTCGTGCTGTGGCGCGACAAGCTCGGACAGATTTCGCTCGCCGTGACGACGCTGTTCTGGGGGGCGGGCGCGACGCTGCAGTTCATCGTGCTGAAATGGGCCGAGGTGTCGTTGGGCATGTCGCTGTCAGAGGCGGCGATCCTGCAGGCGGTGGTCGCGGTGGGCGTCGCGGGCGGCGCGATTTTTGCGGCTTCGCGTGTGCCGTTGAAGAAGTCGCTGTCGGTCTTGCCGGTCGGCATAATGATGGGTATCTCCGTGATGCTGATGGCGTTCTACACGCGCGATCTGTTTCCCCCGCACTGGGGCATTTATTTTGGCCGCATGCACGTGTCGGGCTACCTGATCTTCGCGTATATCTTCCTGATGTTCGTGGGCGGCCTGTCGGGCTTTTTCGTCGTGCCGATGAATGCGCTGCTGCAGCATCGCGGGCACGTGCTGCTGTCGGCAGGCCATTCGATCGCCGTGCAGAACTTCAACGAGAATCTGTCCGTGCTCGTGATGCTGTGCCTGTACGCGGTGCTCGTGTGGCTCGACGTGCCGGTTACCGTCGTGATCGTGCTGTTCGGCACCTTCGTGTGCGTGATGATGTGGCTCGTGATGCGGCGCCACCAGGCGAACCAGCGCGCGTTCGATTCGGTCGCGCTGATCGGCGAAGCCAAGCACTGATCAACCGCGCCGGGCCGGCCGCGACACGCACGAGCGCGCCCTTCTTCTTCCTCGCTCGACCATGACTCAAACGATTCCCAATGTGCTGACGATCGCCGGTTCCGATTCCGGCGGCGGCGCCGGCATCCAGGCCGATCTGAAGGCCTTCTCCGCGCTCGGCGCCTATGGCGCGAGCGTGATCACCGCGCTGACCGCGCAGAACACGCGCGGCGTGACCGCGATCCACGCGCCGGACCCAGGGTTCATCACCGCGCAGCTCGACGCGGTGTTCGACGACATCCGCATCGACGCGGTGAAGATCGGCATGCTCGCGAACGCGCCGATCGCGCGCGCGGTCGCCGACGCGCTGCGCCGTCACCGGCCCAAACATATCGTGCTCGATACGGTGATGATCTCGAAGAGCAATCACGCGCTGTTGCTGCCCGATGCGGTCGCGGTGGTACGCGACGAACTGCTGCCGCTCGCCGATCTGCTGACGCCGAATCTGCCGGAAGCGGCCGCGCTGCTCGGCACGCAGCCCGCCACCGGCGAAGCCGGCATGGTCGAGCAAGGCGAAGCGTTGCGCGGGCTCGGCGCGCGCGCGGTGCTGATGAAGGGCGGCCATCTGAGCGCGACCGATAGCCCCGACTGGCTCGTGCAGGAAAGCGGCACGCTGCGTCTCGGCGGTCCGCGCATACCGGTGAAGAACACGCATGGAACGGGCTGCACGTTGTCGTCGGCGATCGCGGCGTTGATTCCGCAGCGCGACGATCTCGCTAGCGCCGTGGCCGATGCGAAGGTTTATCTAACCGGTGCGCTGCAGGCGAGCGAGCGGCTCGACGTCGGCCACGGCGTGGGGCCGGTGCATCACTTTCATCGGTGGTGGTGAGCGACGCTATTGCTTCGCGTAACGCCGCGCGTGCTCGGGCCAGTCGTCGGGCACGATAAAGCCGCGCGAGCGCTCGAGCAGACGTCCCGTGTTGTCTTCGATGAATCCGGCAACCATCGTCGGGCCGTATTGCGGTGAGATTCGAGCGGCGAGCGCGGTTGCGTCGACATAGCTCGAGTCGTCCGCGCCGGCTTGCATTCGATACTGCGGCGCGAGCCATTCGAGCCGCGGCAACAGCCGCCACTTGTGCGTGTGCGCGCACTCGAACGCCGGCCAGTCGCGATGCGTAACCCACCAGCCGCGGCCATGCGCGGGATCGAGTTCGGCAAGATCGGCGGGCGTGGCGCCATGCCGGTAAAACAGCCAGCCTTTGACGAACATCTGCGGCGTCCACGCGCCCGTATAGCCCGTCGATGCAAATTCGTCGCGTGCGCTGAGCGGCAACTGATGATCGAGCAGATGCGCGAGCTTCAGATCGAAGCGGTCCTTCAGATTGGGGCCGACATAATCGGCGAGACGCGCCGCCTCTGCCCCATTCGGATCGCCCGCATGCAGATAGCACTTCACTGCGAGTTCCCAATGCAGTCGCACGCCCTCGCGTGTGCGCACGAGGAAATCGCATTCACCGAGCGTGCGGCCCGCGTGCCGTAGCGGCACACCCGCTGCGATAAGTTGCGTGCCCGGCCCATGACGAAGGAAAAAGCCCAGCAGGCGTTCGGCGTAGCGGCCAAGACGAGTGATGCGCGTTGCCGCGAGATCCTGATGCAGAAGTCCTGGAGTGGCATCGAGCGCGTGCAGCCAGTCGAGCGTGGCCTGTAATTCCTGCGGTGTGTCGAATGGATCGGCGAGCGCGCCCGCGGGAGGCTGAGGGCGCAACAGATCGGGACTCAGCAGCAGCCAGGCGAGATCGCGGACGGCGGGATCGCGCAGCGCATCGACTGAAGCATCGTCACGCAAACCCAGCAACGTATCGAGAAGCGCCGCGCGGCTGACAGACGCGGCGGGCATGCGCGCCGCCGGTCCCTCGGGGATCGTCACTTTGATTCGTTCGACGGCGCGCCGCCGTTCGCGAGCCACGTGGCGCGCGCAAGGCACAGGTCCGTCCATGCCTTCGCCTTGTCGGGCAGGCTACGCAGCAGATAGGCCGGATGATAGGTGACGATCACCGGTACACCCTCGTACGTATGCACGCGGCCGCGCAGCGACGAAATGCTCGCCTCGGTCTTCAGCAGACTTTGCGCGGCGAACCGGCCGAGCGCGACGATCAGCTTCGGCTTCACGAGCGACACCTGGCGTTGCAGATAAGGTTCGCAACGCGCGACCTCATCTGGCTGCGGATTGCGGTTGCCAGGCGGCCGGCACTTGATCACGTTCGCGATATAGACGTTGGTGCCGCGCGCGAGCGCGAGCGAATGCAGCATGTTGTCGAGCAGCTTGCCGGCCTGGCCGACGAACGGTTCACCTTGACGGTCCTCGTTCTCGCCGGGCGCTTCACCGATCAGCATCCAGTCGGCCTCGCGATCGCCGACGCCGAACACCGTGTTCGTGCGCTTCTCGCACAGCCGGCAGGCCTCGCATCCGGCGACGCGCTCGGTGAGCGCGTCCCAATCGAGCGTGTGGATAGCCGGCAGAGCGGGCGCGTCGCGGCGTGCTTCGGCGGGTGCGGGGGCCGATGCGGTTGGATCGTCGAACCACGCGAAGTCGTCGTCGGGTGGGGCGTCGAAAGTCGGCGGGACTGAAAAGTCGGGTTGCGGTTGCGATGGCTCGCGGCGTGCGGCGGTTTCGTCGAAGCGCGGTGCGGATTCACGCGTCGCTTGCTGCGGCTGCGCGTCGGCGGATGCGCGCAGCGGTTCGCGCGCGATCTGCGGCGCCGGTTCCGCGCGACGCTCGTCGTCTGGGTCTTCCCGTAGCGACGGCGACGCATCACCCTGCCCGGCTTCCGCCTCCCGCGCGGTGAGTCCGCGACGCACCCACAACGGCGCGAGTCCAAATTCTTCGAGCACCGATTCATGCAGCGCCATCTTCGCCCTCCGTGCCAAACGACAGACGCATCACGATCGCGTCCTCCCGGGCGCGATGCCGCGCCGGATAATAATTTTTGCGCCGGCCGATCGATGCGAAGCCAAAGCGCTCGTATAAACGGATCGCCCGATGATTCGACGGCCGCACTTCGAGCAGCAGCCCGTCGAGCTTCTCCGCGTGCGTGATGCGCACCGCCTCGCGCAGCAGCGCGAGGCCCGCGCCGGCGCCTTGCGCTTGCGGAGCGACGCAAAGATTCAGTAGATGCATTTCATCGACGACCGGCATCAGCACGCAATAGCCGATCAAAGTGCCTGTCACGTGACGCAGACAGACGCCGAAATAGCCGTTGCGCAGCGAGTCGCCGAAGTTGCCTCGACTCCACGGAAACTCATACGCTAGCTTCTCGATCGCGGCGACTTCGTCCAGGTCGCTTTCGGTCATCGGCGACATGTAGCGGTCCGTGAGCAGCACGCCGCTCATGGGCGCGCCTCGTCGTGGGACGGCTGGCCAGCCGCGCCGTTGGGCGCACTCTGTGCGAACTGCCCGGCGCTATGAGCCGCTTTGGCTGATTTCGCCGCTTTGTCGGCCATGCGCTCGGCGGTCGTCTGCGCGACCTTGTCGCGGACGTACTCGGGCGCGGCCTGATCGGCTGTTACCGTGCGACCCGCATGAAACGCGCGCAGCGCCGCGTACGCGAGCGGCAACGCATGCGGCAACGCCTCGCCATCGACGCTTCGCGCGGCCGCGACCGCCGGCAACCGCTCGCCGAACGCGGCGGCCGCGTTGCCGGCGAGTGTGAACGGTACGTCGGGCAACACGATCCGCTCGGGCGCATCGAGCGACGCCGTCTGAACGGTGCGCCATTCGTGTTGCGCGTCGTCCCACGCGTAGTCGGCCCAGTAGATTTCGTCCATGCGCGCGTCGAGCGCGGCGAGCACGCGCGTCGTCGACGGATCGCGCAGGCGGGCGCTCTCCGCGCACGCGAGCAGCGTGCCGATCGGTACGACCGGCAGGTTCAGGCCGAACGCGAGGCCTTGGGCGACACCGGTCGCCGTACGCAGTCCGGTGAACGAACCCGGACCCGAGCCGAACGCGATCGCGTCGCAGTCCGCCAACGTGAGGCCGGCTTCGTCGAACAGTTCGCGGATCGCCGGCAGCAGGCGGGTACTGGACACCGCGCCGGTCTGTTCGTGACGAACCCAGACGCGCGGTTCGGCGTTGGGCTGACCGGCGGCATCGACGGACGCGGACACGAGCGCCGCCGAACAGAATTCGGTCGAAGTATCGATTGCAAGGAGCACTGTTTGAGTCATGGACCGTATTGTAATCGGCGCGGTGCGCGTGAATGGTGGTTTGCGCGGCCACGCTGCCCCCTTCGCGGCCGCCCGGTTTGGAATAAGCCCTCGGCCCCGCGGCGGCGGTCAATTGTTATGATTTTCAGCCGATCTCATCTACCCCGCCACCCGGGCCAAACCACCATGACCGATATCAACTCCCAGTTCGAACAAGCCCAGCAGGACGTCAAGCAGCTGCCCGAGCGTCCGGGCAATCTGACGCTGCTGCGTCTGTATGCGCTCTTCAAGCAGGCGAGCGAAGGCGACGTGCACGGCGACAAGCCGGGCTTCACCGACGTCGTCGGCAAATACAAGTACGAAGCTTGGGCGGCGCTCAAGGGCACCGCGCAGGACGCTGCTAAGCAGCAATACGTCGAACTCGTCGAATCACTGAAGAGCGGCGCCGCGGCCTGATTTTCCGGCGCACCGGTCGTCTGCGGAAATGACCGTCTGGCAACGCTGCAACGGCCTCGCGGCGGTTTGCGAACACGAAGCCCCGAGCCGCCGCCCTCACTTCCCTACCGCATTCCGTCACTTTTTTCTGTCGGAATTGCCTGAATGGTGGCGCAGTGCAGCAAAGGTCGCTATAATGCCGCCTGCGCTTCACTGCTTCGCCCGTTTTTTCCAACGGTCCTCGCGGCGCAGCGTCCCATAGCGTTTGCTCCAATCCAGTTTAGAACCTGTCCCCTTCTGCCTAGCCCACTACGGGCTCAAGTCCCAGGCTGGCGACTCGCCATGTTGGCATGTCGCATCCGATACAGCTTCTAACGAAAAACTCGCCTTCATTGTCGCGAGTTGCCCCCGTTTTTCGATTTGCTCGCTGCTTTTTTGCTCGCTGAATCCGACGACTTGGGTATGCCGATTGGCGTTGACGTTTTTCATCCGATGAACCACCCAGGATCGTTTTCAAGGATTCACATGACTTTGAGCAACACCCACAGCAGCCCGTTGAACGCCATCGCCGACGAAGCACTTGGTCTCGCGCCCGCCGCTCCCGCAGCCGCCGCGCAGGCTGACGCCAAGCCGAGCTTCGCGTCGCTCGGCCTGTCCGCGGAAGTCGTCTCCGCGCTGACCGCCGCTGGCTACGAGCACCCCACCCCGGTGCAGCAACGCGCTGTGCCGGCTGGTATCGCAGGCCGCGATCTGCTGGTTTCGAGCCCGACCGGTTCGGGCAAGACCGCCGCCTTCATGCTGCCCGCCATCGAGCGTTTCGCGCAGCTGCAAAAGGCCCAGGCGAGCCAGCCGCGCGAACCGCGCCCGGCCGACGGTGGCCGCGGCCGCCGTCCGCAGCCGGTCGCACGTCCGACCATGCTGGTGCTGACGCCGACCCGCGAACTCGCGATGCAGGTCACGACCGCCGCCGCGACGTACGGCAAGCACCTCAAGCGCCTGCGCACCGTCAGCATTCTCGGCGGCGTCGCTTACGGCCAGCAGCTGATGCTGCTCGCGAAGAACCCTGAAATCCTCGTTGCGACGCCGGGCCGTCTGATCGACCACCTCGAGCGCGGCCGCATCGATCTGTCGCAACTGCAGATCCTCGTGCTCGACGAAGCCGACCGCATGCTCGACATGGGCTTCATCGACGACATCGACACGATCGTCGCCGAGACCCCGGCTACGCGTCAGACCATGCTGTTCTCGGCCACGCTCGACGGCAAGATCGGCTCGCTGACCGGCCGTCTGTTGAAGGACCCGGAGCGTATCGAGATCGTCCAGCGCATGGAGCAGCGCACCAACATCTCGCAAACCGTCCACTACGTCGACGACCGCGATCACAAGGACCGTCTGCTCGACCATCTGCTGCGTGCGGACGGCCTCGATCAGGCGATCGTCTTCACGGCAACCAAGATGGACGCCGACCAGCTGGCAGGCCGTCTGGCCGACGCCGGTTTCGAATCGGCCGCCCTGCACGGCGACCTGCCGCAAGGCGCGCGTAACCGCACGATCCGCGCGCTGCGCGAGCGCCGCGTGCGCGTGCTGGTTGCAACCGACGTCGCCGCTCGTGGTATCGACATCCCGGGCATCACGCACGTGTTCAACTACGACCTGCCGAAGTTCGCCGAAGACTACGTGCACCGTATCGGCCGTACCGGCCGCGCGGGCCGCTCGGGTATCGCGGTGAGCCTCGTGCATCACGCCGAACAGGGCGCGTTGAAGCGCATCGAGCGCTTCGTGCGCACGCCGCTGCCGGTCAACGTCGTCGAAGGCTTCGAGCCGCGCAAGGCGCCGCCTTCGGGCAACGGCCGTCCTGGATTCGGTGGCCGCGGTCGTCCGGGCGGTAACGGCCGCCGCTTCGGCAGCGGCTCGGGCAAGTCGGGCGGCTACGGCGGCTCGCGCAACGGCAACGGCAACGGCAACGGCGGCGGCAACAGCTGGGGCAACAAGTCGGCCGGCGGTTCGCGTGACGGCTACGGTTCGCGTGACAGCCGCGGCGGCTCGCGTGACGGCTATGGCTCGCGCGAAGGCTTCGGCGCTGGTTCGCGCGACGGTTACGGTTCGCGTGACGGCTACGGCGCGCGCCGCAACGACGGTCCGCGTTCGGCACGTCGCGGTGACTAACCGCCTCGTTATCTGAACGACCGGACGGCCTCGCGTCGTCCGTGACCACAAAGAAGACCGGTGCTAAGGCACCGGTTTTTTTTTGCCGTTTGCCTAACCACCCTAAATTTCACGATATAAAAAAATTTTTTGCGTCGTAAAAAATGATGCTGCAAAGCACAAGAACAGCGATTGCAGCAGGGAAAATATCGTTTCTTATCGCGAAACGTAGGACTCAACCTATTGATTTAAAGGGAAAACAAATATTGGAAAAACGCTTTGCGGCGTCTATTGTGCGTCCATCGATTTGCCTAGACTCTTATATAAGACTTCACGAAACAGAACGCCTCTGCTGGCCCTACGCTTCGAGAAGACAGAGTCACCCATCCTCCATAACTGGCATCGAAGGAGCACATCATGACAATGACCCGCGAACAGCAAGTGCAGCAACTCAAGCAACAATGGGAAACGGACCCGCGTTGGAAGGGTGTCAAGCGCACCTACTCGGCCGAAGACGTGGTGCGTCTGCGCGGCTCGGTGCAACCCGAGCACACGCTCGCAAAGCGCGGCGCCGAAAAGCTGTGGGCCGCAGTGAACAGCGAGCCGTTCGTCAACTCGCTCGGCGCGCTCACCGGCAACCAGGCGATGCAGCAAGTCAAGGCCGGTCTGAAGGCAATCTATCTGTCGGGCTGGCAGGTCGCGGGCGATGCCAACGTCGCCGGTGAAATGTACCCGGACCAATCGCTGTATCCGGCCAACTCGGTGCCGCTCGTCGTCAAGCGCATCAACAACACGCTGACGCGCGCCGACCAGATCCAGTGGTCGGAAGGCAAGAACCCGGGCGATGAAGGCTACGTCGATTACTTCGCCCCGATCGTGGCCGACGCGGAAGCCGGTTTCGGCGGCGTGCTGAACGCGTTCGAACTGATGAAGGCGATGATCGAAGCGGGCGCGTCGGGCGTGCACTTCGAAGACCAGCTCGCCTCGGTCAAGAAGTGCGGCCACATGGGCGGCAAGGTGCTCGTGCCGACCCGCGAAGCCGTCGCGAAGCTGACCGCCGCGCGTCTGGCCGCCGACGTGTCGGGCGTGCCGACCGTGCTGCTCGCCCGCACCGACGCGGAAGCCGCCGACCTCGTGACCTCGGACATCGACGACAACGACCGCCCCTTCCTGACCGGTGAGCGCACCGTCGAGGGCTTCTATCGCACGAAGCCGGGCCTCGAACAGGCGATCTCACGTGGCCTCGCGTACGCGCCTTACGCCGACATGATCTGGTGCGAAACCGGCAAGCCGGACCTCGAGTTCGCGAAGAAATTCGCCGACGCGATCCACAAGGAGTACCCGGACCAGCTGCTGTCGTACAACTGCTCGCCGTCGTTCAACTGGAAGAAGAACCTCGACGACGCGACGATCGCGAAGTTCCAGCGCGAGCTCGGCGCAATGGGCTACAAGTTCCAGTTCATCACGCTGGCCGGCTTCCATGCGCTGAACTACTCGATGTTCAACCTCGCGTACGGCTATGCGCGCAACCAGATGTCCGCATTCGTCGAAATGCAGCAGGCGGAATTCGCGGCGGCCGAAAAGGGCTTCACCGCGGTCAAGCACCAGCGCGAAGTCGGCACTGGCTACTTCGACGCCGTCACGCAGACGGTCGAGCGCGAAGCATCGACGACCGCGCTGCATGGTTCGACGGAAAACGAGCAGTTCTTCGACAAGAAGGTCGCCTGAGACCAGCCGGTCGGGTCACGCAATCCCGTGGCCTGAACGCAGCAACGATTGGCAAATGTCGAGCGGCACCGTCAGAGTGCCGCCGACACAGGGGGGACCGCGCCGTACCGGATTGGCAGGAGCATTAGTGCGCATGCCAGCGGCCGGGGTCTGAGAGAAGCCAGCACGCGGCAAGCGTGCGGCGAACCTGAACGCGCCGGCTTCGCCGCCGGTGCGTTTTTTTTGAAGGCGGATGCCGGCACGCCGCCGGCGGCGGCGCAAAGCGAATCAGCGATAGACGATCACAGGAATTTTCGTATGCGTGAGCACGCGCTGCGTTTCACTGCCGATCAACAGGCTGCCGAGCCCACGCCGCCCATGCGACGCCATGAAGATCACGTCGCAGCCGCCCTGCTCGGCCGCTTCGATGATGCCGAGATACGGCGCCGGATGCACGCTCGTGCGGCTCTCGACGTGGACGCCGACGCGGTGGGCCGCATGCTCGACTTCGCGCAGATGCACGCGCGCTTCGCGCTCGCTGCGTTGCAGGAACTCGCCGGGTGGTTCGACCGCGACATCGGAGAACGGCGAGTACGGATATTGCGGCAGACATGCGTACGCGGTCACGCGGGCGCCCACGGCCTGCGCGAGATCGATCGCGCCCGCTATCGCCTTGCGTGAAAGATCTGAGCCATCGGTCGGAACCAGGATGTGCCTGAACATGATGCCCTCCGTCGCCGGCTGCGCGCAGCACGGCGTCAGCGTCCAACAAAGCCCAGGGTGCAGGCTGCCCGGAACGATTGTAATGCGTATGAATGCGGGTAATTGCGTCCGTCTGGAGATTGGCGCGTCAGTCCCAGTAACCGGGTTCGCCGTACGTATGCTTGAGAAAGTCCAGAAACAGCCGCACCCGCAGCGGCAGATGACGGCGCTGCGGGAACACCGCGTGGATGCCGATTGGCGGCGCGGCGAATTCGTCAAGCACCGTGACGAGGCGTCCCGCCGCGAGGTCCGCGCCGACTTCCCACCAGGAGCGCCACGCCAGTCCGTGTCCGGCGAGACACCATTCGTGCAGCACCGCGCCGTCCGAGCATTCCATCGTGCCGGACACCTTGATCGACACGACCTTGCCGTCGTGCTGGAACATCCAGCCGCGCTGCTGGTTCGCGCTCGCGCCGAGCGCGAGGCAGTTGTGGCGCGCGAGCTCGGCGAGGCTGTGCGGCGCGCCGCGCCGGTTCAGATACGCGGGCGACGCGACGCACACGCGGCGGTTTTCGGCGAGCTTCAGCGACACCAGCGACGAATCGGGCAACTCGCCGAGCCGCACCGCGCAATCGAAGCCCTCGTTGACGAGATCGACGAGACGATCGGACAGATCGAGCGTGATCGACACGTCCGGATGCGCGACAGTGAATGCGGGCACCAGTGGCGCCACGTGCCGGCGCCCGAAGCCGGCCGGCGCCGACAGCCGCAGATGGCCGCTCGCCTTGACGCCGCCCGCCGACACGCTCGCCTCGGCGTTCTGCATGTCGTGAAGGATGCGCTGGCAGTCTTCGAGAAAGGCCGAGCCTTCGAATGTCAACGTGATCTTGCGCGTCGTGCGCACCAAGAGTTTGACGCCGAGGCGCTCCTCGAGCGCGTCGATGCGCCGGCCGATGATCGCGGGAGCGACGCCCTCGGCGAGCGCCGCCGCGGACAGGCTGCCTTTGGCCGCGACGGTGGCGAAGGTCTCGAGCTGCTTGAAACGGTCCATGAACGATGCGCGCCGTGCGAACCAATGAAATCGGCGCAAGAGTGAGGGTTGTGTGCGAGATTAGGTATATGAAAGTAAAAGATCAAGTGATCTTTAGCCTATTTTTTAGCACCTAAGGTCACCAATACAATCGATCCCGACCTCTGACAGGAGCGCATGGCAATGTCGGCCACAACGACACCCTCACCGCGAGCTGTGATTTTCGACGCCTACGGCACGTTGTTCGACGTGCATTCGGTGATCGCCGCAGCGGAGCAACTCTTCCCCGGACACGGCGACGCGCTGTCGCAGCTTTGGCGCCAGAAGCAGATCGAATACACGCAGCTGCGCACGCTCGCCGCGCGCAGCGACGCCCCCGGCGAACACTACCGCCCGTTCTGGGACATCACGCTCGACGCACTGCGCTTCGCCGCGAAAAGACTGCAGCTCACGCTCGGCCGCTCGGCCGAAAAGCGTCTGATGGACGAATACGCGTGCCTGTCGGCGTTTCCCGACGCGGTGCCGGTGCTGCGCACGTTGCGCGAGCCCGCTGGCGCGCCGCGTGTCGGGCTCAGACTCGGGCTCGCGATTCTGTCCAACGGCAATCCGCAAATGCTCGACATCGCGGTCAAGAGCGCCGGCATGAGCGCCCTCTTCGATCATGTGCTGTCGGTCGATGCGGTGCGCGCGTACAAACCCGCGCCCTCCGCGTATGCGCTCGGCCCCGATGCGTTCGGCGTGGCCGCGCGCGAGATCGTGTTCGTGTCGTCGAACGGCTGGGACGTCGCGGGCGCGACGTGGTTCGGCTTCACGACGTTCTGGCTGAACCGGCAGAACCTGCCCGTCGAAGAGCTTGGAGTGCGCCCGCATGGCACCGGCGGCGGCATGAACGATCTGCTGGGCTTTCTGCGGACGCTCTCGACGTCGTCGCGCTCGAGCGGCGGCCGTCAAACCAAAACTCATGGCAGTGGCGGCCGCAAGCGCGCCAGCCCGCGCGTATGACAGCCCGCTCGCTTTCGGGAACCGTCTCCCATCTTCAACCTTCGCACTTTTGCAATCTGACCGACCAAGGAGAAAACATGGCTAATCCGCTGTCGTTGCCGCAAGGCATGGAAATCACCGGCGACATCAAGCCCGGCTTTGAAGCGATCCTCACCCGCGAAGCGCTGGAACTCGTCGCGGCCTTGCACCGTACGTTCGAGCCGCGTCGTCAGCAGTTGCTGCAGGCGCGCGTCGAACGTGCGAAGCGGCTCGACGCGGGCGAGCGTCCCGACTTTCTCGCCGCGACGAAGAGCGTGCGCGAAGGCGACTGGAAGATCGCGCCGCTGCCGCAGGATCTGCAGTGCCGGCGCGTCGAGATCACCGGACCTGTCGAGCGCAAGATGATCATCAACGCGCTCAATTCGGGCGCGGACTCCTACATGACCGACTTCGAGGATTCGAATGCGCCGAGCTGGGACAACCAGATCACCGGTCATGTCAATCTGAAGGACGCGGTGCGCCGCACGATCTCGCTCGAACAGAACGGCAAGTCGTACCGGCTCAACGACAAGACCGCGACGCTGATCGTGCGTCCGCGCGGCTGGCATCTCGACGAGAAGCACGTGAAGGTCGACGGCAAGCGCGTGTCGGGCGGCATCTTCGATTTCGCGCTGTACATGGTGCACAACGCGAAGGAGCTGATCGCGCGCGGCTCGGGCCCGTACTTCTATCTGCCGAAGATGGAGAGCCATCTCGAAGCGCGCCTGTGGAACGACATCTTCGTCGCCGCGCAGGAAGCCGTTGGCGTGCCGCGTGGCACGATTCGCGCGACGGTGCTGATCGAGACGATCGTCGCCGCGTTCGAAATGGACGAAATCCTGTACGAGCTGCGCGAACATAGCTCGGGCCTGAACGCGGGCCGCTGGGACTACATCTTCTCCGCGATCAAGAAGTTCAAGAGCGACCGCGACTTCTGCCTCGCCGATCGCTCGCAGATCACGATGACGTCACCGTTCATGCGCGCGTACGCGCTGCTGTTGCTGAAGACCTGCCATCGCCGCAACGCGCCGGCGATCGGCGGCATGAGCGCGCTGATTCCGATCAAGAACGATGCGGCCGCGAACGACAAGGCGATGGCCGGCGTGCGCTCGGACAAGGCGCGCGACGCTGGCGATGGCTACGACGGCGGCTGGGTCGCGCATCCGGGTCTCGTGCCGGTCGCGATGGAAGAGTTCGTCAAGGTGCTCGGCGACCGGCCGAACCAGATCGACAAGCAGCGCGTCGACGTGCTCGTGACCGCGACCGATCTGCTCGACTTCCGCCCGGAAACGCCGATCACCGAAGCGGGCTTGCGCAACAACATCAACGTCGGCATCCACTACCTCGGTTCGTGGCTCGCGGGCAATGGCTGCGTGCCGATTCACAACCTGATGGAAGACGCGGCCACCGCCGAGATTTCGCGCTCGCAGGTGTGGCAGTGGATCCGCTCGCCGAAGGGCAAGCTCGATGACGGCCGCAAGGTGACGGTCGAACTGGTGCGCGAGCTCGCGAGGCAGGAACTCGACAAGGTCAAACAGACGGTGGGCGGAGATACGAAGCCGTATGAGCGCGCCGCGCAGATCTTCGAGCAGATGTCGACCGCGGAGCAGTTCACCGATTTTCTGACGCTGCCGCTTTACGAAGAGATTTGATGGTGTCGATGACGCGGGCTCGGGCGCCTCGTGCCTGCTCGAGCCAGGCGATCGCATCAGCTTGAATGATGGCGCGCCGCGGACATACGTGGCGCGCTGCTCTATTGGCCGGTTGCGCGCACCGGCTCAGCGCGTGCGCCGATGTTTGACCCAATCTCCCGAACGGATTTCGGGCAGCCCTTTTACCGCGTTCGGCACAACCGGATAGAAGCGGCAGTTCACGACGTTTCCGTCTACTTTGACCATCACCTCGCGGGCCAGAAAACGCTCGTCGACACCCGGATATACGGCTTCGATTTCGTCGAGCACCGCGACGAGCGCATCGTCGATTTCATAGACGTCGCCTACCACGTCGACGCCCGCTTCGTCGACGACGAGACCCGGATAGTCGCCAAAATCGAACAGATGGCCGCGCACCGTGGTGCTGCCGAGCAGGCTTGGCGCGGGGAGGTCGTTGCGCGCGGCGGCTTCGCTGATGTCGTTGGTTTCACCGGCACGCAGCGTGCCATAGACAAAGACGGTCTGCATCGTCGTTGAGTCTCCGTGGTCAGAGGTGAGATTGGTGGCTCGGGGGCCATCGGGACATTATGCAACGGTGGCCCGACGGCATCAGCAACCAGGCACGATCTACAATGCTTGGAACCCGCGCCGGTGAATGGCCTCGACCGCGCTTCGCCGTTGCCGGCTCCGTTATCCGAACCGACCTTGCCATGCCCTCGTCCGCCGAGTCCAACCCGTTGAGCCGCGTGCGTTTCGCCGACATACCGCCCGAGTTCGCGCCGAACGACACGCATCCGATCCGCGTGCGCTCGCGGCCGATGCCGGCGGGCTGGCATATCGCGCGTCATACGCATGCATGGGCGCAGGTCGCGTATGCGTCGCGCGGCGTGCTGCGCGTCGCGACAACGGGCACGACGTGGATGGTGCCGCCATCGCGCGCGATCTGGTTGCCGCCGCATGTCACGCACGAAGTGGTTGCTGTCGAGGATGCGTTCCTGCGCACGCTGTACATCACCGAGAATACGGTGCCGGCCGGGCTCGATACGCCGCGCGTCGTCGAAGTATCGAACTTGTTGCGCGAGGTGATTGCCGCGCTCGATACGCCTGGCCTGTCCGCCGCGCGCGAGCAACTGCTCGGCGCGCTCGCTCTCGATGAACTGACGCGCTCCGAGCCGTTGCCGCTGTCCGTGCCGATGCCTAGCGAAAAGCGCCTGCGCGCGCTGTGCGAGGCCGTGATCGCCGACCCGATGCATGGCGAGCCGCTCGAACAGTGGGCGTCGACGGTCGGCGCGAGCACGCGGACGATCGCGCGGCTGTTTCGTCAGGAGCTGGGGGTGAGTTTTTCGCAGTGGCGTCAGCAGGCGATCCTCGCGCGCGCCATTCCCTTGTTGAGCCAGGGACGGCCGCTGTCGCATGTCGCGCAGGAACTGGGCTATCAGAGCCAAAGCGCCTTCTCCGCGATGTTCCGGCGCGCGTTCGGCGCGAGTCCACGCGCGTTTATCGACCGAGGCGCCGAGCATCGCGCAAGCAACGGCGAGCATGATGATGCGCAAGCGGATGATGAAACGGCACAGGATCAAGCCGGTTCGGCCGATGTTGCCGAGCGGTGAACGTCGATGCGTGGCGGTGCGCGTCGGCGATCCACGCAGACCCGGCCTCAAACCCGCCGCGCCAGATGACGGATTGCGCCTAGCTGCGCGAGCCGCGGCCCAGCGAGCTTGTAGCCCTTGCGCTGATAGAGCCGCGCAGCCGGATTATCGACGAACACGCGCAACTGCAACTCGCGCAGCCCCCGCTCGCGCGCCCATTGATGCGAGATGTCGAGAAGAAACGTACCGGCGCCAAGCCGCCGATATCCTTCGGCAATCTGCACGTCGCGGATATGCAGCGAATCACCCTCCTCGGTGATACGCAGCACGCCCATCGGCACGCTATCCACTTCGAGAATGAAATTCTCCGATTCCCGCCAACTGCCGAGAAACAGATCGCTGCGCCAGACCAGATGATGCCGGCGATAGTAGCCGCCCATGTTGTTGCGGGTCAGCGCCTCGGCAAACTCGAAATCGTCCATGCTTGCCGTGCGCAGATGAAACGGTGACGGGGCTTCGGTTGGATCGAACATGGCAGGACCGCGAGGATGAGTCGGATCAACGGTAAAACAGGCCGCGCGCGCTGGCAATGGCTGTTTGTCCCGAGCTTTCCGCGAGGCGATGGCAACGGGCAGCCGAAACGGCATAGGGGACGGCCATAAGGCCGTGCCCCTGCCACACCACCCGGCATGCGGGTCCGCACCGGGCGGTTCGGGAAGTTGAGGTTATGAGAGTCGGGGTGCACCCAGCCGCTCGAAGTATGCG